>DATHAP010000039.1 GCA_035489715.1 Actinomycetes bacterium | reverse complement strand
GTCGATCCCGGGCACCACGCTGATCCCCAAGGACCGCATCCTCGCCGGCGAGGCCCTCGCCGAGCTGCCGCAGGACAAGCCGGTGGTGCTCTACTGCAAGACGGGCATGCGCTCGGCGGAGGCGCTCGCCGTGCTCAAGGGCGCCGGGTTCTCCGACGCGGTGCACGTCGGCGGCGGCGTCATCGCGTGGGCCAACCAGATCGACCCGTCGCTGCCGACCTACTGATGGCCGGCCGGCCCGCGGAGACGACCGAGCCGACACCGCAGTCCGTCGAGGTCCGCGACGTCCGCCCGGGCCGCCGCTTCGTGCTGGTGGTCGACGGCGCGCTCGCCGGCACGGCGGAGTACCGGCTGGACGGCGACGACGTCGCGTTCCTGCACACCCAGGTCGACCCGGCCTTCGAGGGCAGGGGGCTGGGCTCGACGTTCGTGCGCGACGCGCTGCGGCAGCTGGACGAGCGGGGGGTCGCGGTGCTGCCGTACTGCCCGTTCGTCCGGGCCTACCTGCAGCGCCACCCCGAGCTGGTGCACCTGGTGCCGGCCGGCCGACGGGCCGAGTTCGACCTCGAGCCGCCGGCCTAGCCGAGGCGCGGGGCGCTCGCTCCAGGCGCCGTCTACGCCGCCGCCGTCGTGTAGCGGACCTGGTTGCGCTGGATCAGCCCCTCCGGCTCGACGGCCATCCGGGTCAGGTGCTCCATCGCCTGCCGCTCGATCTCCGGTCGCTGCTCCTGCGGGGTCCGCTCCCAGTAGGTGCGCGAGCCTACCGACCAGGAGAACGGCAGCCAGTCCTCGGGACGGGCGAACGTCGTGACGTGCTCCCGGGTCTCCGACCGGGCACCGGACCAGCCGGCCGCGACGAGCAGCTCGTGCAGCCGCTCGTCGCTCGCGAACGGGCTGGTCGCCTCGTCGCCGCCGAGGCGGGTGGCCCTCGGGTCGCGGTCCGGGAAGAGCTCCTCGAGCCAGCTCCACCGCGGGTCGTCGCGCGAGGCGAAGGTCGTGATGCCGAGGCGCCCGCCGTCGCGGGTCACCTGCCGCCACGCTGTGGCACCGGACAGGGGGTCGGGGAGGAAGAAGACCACGAGTGACGACAGCACGAGGTCGTACGACGCCGCGGGCAGCCCGGGCTCCTGCGCGTCGCGCTGCTCGACGCGCACCGTCGACAGGCCGCCTGCCGCCGCGTCCGCCCGGGTACGCTCGACCATGCCGCGGGCGAGGTCGATGCCCAGCACGGTCCCGGTCGGCCCGGCGGCCTCCGCCGCGGCGAAGAGCACCGCACCGCGTCCGCAGCCGACGTCCAGGACGTCGTCGCCAGGATTGACACCTGTGAGCTCGACGAGCGCCCGGCCCACCGGGCCGAAGAACTCGACGCCGAGCTGGTCGTAGGTCTCGGACGCCCGGTCGAAGACACCGGCGACCGCCTCCCGCTGGTCCGTCACCCGGGGAAGTCTGCGCCATGCTGGTCGCCGTGACCAGCGATCGGGCCGACGTCACCGACCCCGCTGACGACGGTGCCGACGACTTCGAGGCCGCGGTGCACGACGTCGTCCGGCGCATCCCGCGCGGCCACGTCATGTCCTACGGCGACGTCGCGGAGTACGTCGGGGCCGGCGGCCCCCGCCAGGTCGGTGCGGTCATGGGCCGGAGCGACGGAGAGCTGCCGTGGTGGCGGGTGCTGCGCGCCGACGGCTCCCCGCCGCCGCACCTGGCGACGGAGGCGCTGGCCGCCCACCGCGCCGAGGGGACCCCGATACGGCCGGACGGGACCCGGGTCGACATGCGCCGGGCGCGCTGGGACGGGCGCTGAGGTCTGTCGTCGCCGGGCCGGGGTACGGTCGCCCGCATGCCTGCGACGACCGTCCGCTCCAGCGTCCCGACCGTCGAACGCGCGACGCTCGGCAACGGGCTGCGCGTGGTGCTCTCCCCTGATCGCTCGTCGCCCGTCGTCGCGGTCGCCGTCTACTACGACGTCGGCATCCGCTCCGAGCCCCAGGGCCGCACCGGCTTCGCGCACCTCTTCGAGCACCTGATGTTCCAAGGGTCCTCGTCGCTGGAGAAGATGGAGCACGTCAAGTACGTCCAGTCCTCGGGCGGCACGCTGAACGGGTCGACCCGGCTGGACTACACCAACTACTACGAGGCTCTGCCCGCCCACGCCCTGGAGCGCGCGCTCTTCCTCGAGGCCGACCGCATGCGCTCGCCGCGCGTCACGGAGGAGAACCTCGCCAACCAGATCGCGGTGGTGAAGGAGGAGATCCGGGTCAACGTCCTCAACCAGCCCTACGGCGGCTTCCCCTGGCTGACCCTGCCGCCGGTGCTGTTCGAGACGTTCCCCAACGCCCACAACGGCTACGGCGGCTTCGAGGACCTGGAGAGCGCGACGGTCGACGACGCCCAGGACTTCTTCGACCGCTACTACGCGCCCGGCAACGCGGTGCTCGTCGTCGGTGGCGACCTCGACGCGGCCGACACGATGCGGCTCGTCGAGCGGCACTTCGGCGACGTACCGGCGCGGGCAGTGCCGGAGCGGCCGGACTTCGACGAGCCGGCGCCGACGTCGGAGCGGCGGGCCCAGCACGTCGACACGCACGCACCGGCGCCGGCCCTGGCGCTCGGCTGGCGGCTGCCCGACCCGGCCGACCTCGCGGCGTACCTTCCCTTCGTCGTGCTCTCCTCCGCCCTGACCACCGGCGACGCCTCCCGGCTCAAGCGCCGGCTGGTGCACACCGACAGCCTGGCCACCGACGTCGGCACCCACATCGGCGTGATGCAGGACCCCTTCGACGTGCGCAACCCCACCGTGCTGTCGATCGAGGCGCACCACGGCAACGACGTCGCGGCCGACCGGGTGGTGACCGCTACCGACGAGGAGCTCGACCGGGTCGCGACCGACGGCGTCGATCGCGCCGAGCTCGAGCGCGTCGTGGCCCGTCTCGAGTCGGCGATCCTGCAGGGCTCGGACCACGTGCTGTCGCGGACCCTGTCGATGGCCGCCTTCGAGCAGCAGCGCGGCCGGGCCGAGCTGGTCGGCGAGCTCGCCGGGCACGTGGCGCAGGTGACGCCCGAGCAGGTGCGCGCCGCGGCGGCCACGCTGCGACCGGACAACCGGGCCCGCCTCGACCTGCTGGCAGGTGCGCGATGAGCGGGCCGACGACGGAGCAGCCGGCCCAACCCCGGGCGGTGCCCGGTCTCGGGAAGGTCCGCCGGGCCAAGCCGCCGACGGTGGCCGAGCGTGTCCTGCCCAGCGGGCTGCGGGTGGTTGCCATCCGGCGGGCCAGCGTGCCGGTCGTGCACCTCCGGCTGCGGGTGCCGACCGCGGTGCGCCGCGACGCCGACCTGGCCCGGGCCGGGATGCTCGAGCACACGATGCTGCTCGGCACCGCCGAGCGGTCGCAGTCGGAGATCGCCGACGCGCTGCAGCGGGTCGGCGGCTCGCTGCGCGCGTCGTCGGACGCGGACCGGCTGGTGCTCGCCGGCGAGAGCCTCGCCCCGGGCCTGCCCGACCTGCTCGGCCTGCTCGCCGAGGTGCTGACCTCCGCGTCCTACCCGCGGGCCGAGGTGGAGCGCGAGGCGGCCCGGCTCGCCGACCTGCTCGGCCGCCGGCTCTCCCAGCCGGGGGTGGTGGCGGACGAGCGGTGGCTGCGCCAGGTGTTCGGCGACCACCCGTACGGCCGGGAGTACCCGGCCCCCGAGGAGGTGCTCGACGTCTCGGCGTCATCGCTGCGGTCGGCCCACCGGCGGCGGCTGGTGCCGGACGGGTCGCTGCTCGTCCTCGTCGGCGACCTGAGCCCGGCCCGGGTGCTCGACCGGGTCGAGGGCGCGCTCGCCGGCTGGACCGGCGACGGCTCGCCGACGACGGTGCCCAAGGTCAAGCGCTTCACGCCCGGTGCGCTGCAGCTCGTGGACCGTCCCGGTGCTGTGCAGTCCAACCTGCGGGTCGGCGGCTTCGCGATGCCGCGCACCGACCCCGACCACGCCGCGCAGGAGCTGGCCAACGCCATCTTCGCCGGGCCGTTCGTGTCGCGGCTGACCCAGAACATCCGCGAGGACAAGGGCTACACCTACAGCCCGCGCAGCAGCCTGCACCACAACGCGCGCGCCTCATTCGCGCTGCTGCAGGCCGACGTCGCGACCGAGGTGACCGCACCCGCGCTCGTCGAGGTGGGCTACGAGCTCGGCCGGGTCGCCAGCCTGCCGCCGTCGGCCGACGAGGTCGAGTCGATGGCCCAGCACCTGGTCGGCGTGCTGGCCCTCTCGACGTCGACCCAGGCCGGTCTGGCGGCGACGCTGTCGGTGCTGCTGGCCGACGGCCTCGGCGTGGACTGGCTGCGTGACCACCCGCAGCGCCTGCTGGCGGTCACCCCCGACCAGGTGCACGACGCCGCGCGCCGGATCCTGGCCCCCGCGACCCGGGCGACGACCGTCGTCGGTGACGCGTCGGTGGTCGGTGACTCGCTGCGCGACCTCGGCCCGGTCGACCTCTCCTAGCGGGCCACGCGCACGCCCTCGAGGGTTGCGTAGGGTGCGGGCACACCCTCGGGAGGAGTCCTCATGGCCAAGGCACCGCGCGACGTGGAGCGGATGTACACGACCGGCGAGGTGGTCGCCAAGCTGCGCCGGCTCGCCGACGCGCTCGAGACCGAGCAGCCGTTCCGGATCCAGGTCGCGGGCGAGCGGATCCGGGTCCCCGCCCGCGGGCAGTTCTCGATCGAGCACGAGCGGGGTGACGACGAGGAGGAGATCGAGTTCCAGCTCAAGTGGTCGCTCTCCGACGTCAGCGGCGACGACGACGGTGGCGGGCCCGAGGTCTGACCGGCGCACCCGGCCAGGGCTGCCGGACGTACGTCAGGACGGTGCGCCGAGCGCGTCGATCGCGGCCATGTCGTCCGTGGACAGCTCGAGGTCGCCGACCTGGGCGTTGGCGACGATCCGCTCCTCCTTCTCGGACTTGGGGATCACCACCACGCCGTGCTGCAGGTGCCACCGGACGATGACCTGCGCCGTCGACCGGCCGTGCGGCTCCGCGACCTCGTGGATGACCGGGTTGTCGAGCGTGCCGCCGCGCAGCGCGCTGTAGCCCTCGAGGACGACGCCGCGCTCGCGGTGGCCGTCGAGCACCGCCCGGTCGAAGAGCAGCGGGCTCCACTCGACCTGGTTGACCGCCGGCGTCTCGCCGGTCTCCTTGGTGAGCTCGTCGAGCTGGTCGAGCGAGTAGTTGCTGACGCCGACGTCGCGGGTCAGACCCTCGGCGCGGGCCTCGAGGAGCTCCTGCCACAGGTCGAGGTCGGCGCCGTCTCCGCCGGGCCAGTGCACCAACCACAGGTCGACGTGATCCGTCCGCAGCCCGTCGAGGCTGCGGCGCAGCGTCTCGATGGCCCTGCCGGTGTTCCGCGGCGGGCACTTGGTCGTGACGAAGACGTCGTCGCGGGGCACGGCGCTCTCGGCCAGGCCGGCGCCGACCTCGGTCTCGTTGCGGTAGACGGTCGCCGTGTCGAGGTGCCGGTAGCCGGCGTCGAGCGCCGTGCGGACGGCGGTGGTCGCGGTCGGCCCGGTGATCTGCCAGGTGCCGAAGCCGAGCAGCGGCATCCGGGCGCCGCTCGACAGCGTGGCGGAGTCCTGCGGGACGTTGCTGGGCGAGGTGTCGGTCGAGGTCACGGGCCGATCCTGCCCGCAGGCGCTCAGGTCATGTCCAGGGGGCGTGGTGGGATGGCCCGCGTGCCACCCGAGACACCCGCCTACCGACTGGTCCGGCCGGCGCCGCGCCCGGTGGTGGTCCCCGAGCTCGACGAGGCGCAGCAGGCCGTGGTCGACCACCGGGGCGGGCCGCTGCTCGTGCTGGCCGGCCCCGGCACCGGCAAGACCACGACCATCGTCGAGGCGGTCGCGGCCCGGATCGACGAGGGGCTCGACCCCGAGCAGGTCCTCGTCCTGACCTTCGGCCGGCGGGCGGCGGCGGAGCTGCGGGCCCGGGTCACCGCCCGGCTGGGCCGCGCGACCAAGCAGCCGCTGGCCCGCACCTTTCACTCCTACGCGTTCGGTCTGCTGCGGCGCGAGGCCGCGCTGCGCGGCGAGCCGGCGCCCCGGCTGCTGTCGGGCCCCGAGCAGGACCTGGTGGTGCGCGACCTGCTGGCCGGTGACCTCGAGGCCGGGGCGGGCGGCTGGCCGGAGCGGCTGCGGGCGGCGCTGCCGACCCGCGGCTTCGCCCAGGAGCTGCGCGACCTGGTCATGAGGGCCTACGAGCGCGGTGTCAGCCCCGCCGAGCTCGAGCGGCTCGGCCGCCGCGAGGGCCGCGACGACTGGCGCGCGGCGGCGCGCTTCATGCGGCAGTACGCCGGGGTGACCGCGCTGCGCGACGCCGCGGCGTACGACCCGGCGGAGCTCATCCGGGCCGTCGTCGGGCTCTGGCTGCGCCAGCCGGAGCTCCTCGACGCCGAGCGGGCCGCCCGGCCGGTCGTCTTCGTCGACGAGCTGCAGGACACCGACCCGGCCCAGGTCGAGCTGCTGCGGCTGCTCGGTGGCGGCGGCCGCGACCTGGTGGCCGTCGGCGACCCCGACCAGTCGGTCTACGGCTTCCGCGGGGCCGACGTCGACGGCATCCGAGACTTCCCCGAGGTGTTCCCCGCGCCCGACGGCTCGCCGGCACCGGTGCTGTCGCTGCGGGCGGGCCGGCGGGCCGGGCCGGCGCTGCTGACCGCGTCGCGGCGGGTCGCCCACGGTCTCGGCGGTCGTGGTCGGCACCGCGACCTGGTCCCGGCGGGCGACCTGCCCGACGGCACGGTCTCGGTGGCGGTGCTGCGGTCGGAGACCCAGGAGGCGGCGCAGGTCGCCGCCCACCTGCGCCAGGCCCACCTGGTCGACGGCGTGCCCTGGTCGCGGATGGCGGTGCTGGTCCGGTCGACCGCCCGCTCGATGCCGGTGCTGCGCCGGGCGATGCTCGCGGCGGGCGTGCCGGTCGAGGTGCCCGGCGACGAGGTGCCGCTGACCCAGGAGCCGGCGGTCCGGCCGCTGCTCGCGCTGCTCACCTGCGCGGTCGAGCCCGGCCGGCTCGACGAGGACAGCGCCGTCGAGCTCGTCACGTCCGCACTGGGCGGTGCCGACGTCATGGCGCTGCGCCGGCTGCGGCAGGAGCTGCGCCGGGCCGAGCTCGCCGCCGGCGGCGGGCGGGCGTCCGGGCCGCTGCTCGTCGAGGCGCTGCTGGAGCCGGTCGAGCTGGTGACGCTGGACACCCGCGCGGTGCGGCCGGCCCAGCGGGTCGCCGAGCTGCTGGCCATCTCCCGGTCGGCGGCGGCCGAGCCGGGAGCCACCGCCGAGGCCGTGCTCTGGGCGGTGTGGTCGCACACCAGGCTCGCGGAGCGCTGGGAGCGGGCCAGCCTCGAGGGCGGGCAGGCCGGCGAGGCGGCCGACCGCGACCTCGACGCGGTTGTCGCGCTGTTCGAGGCGGCGGCCCGGTTCTGCGACCGGCTGCCGGCGGCCGGGCCGGAGGTCTTCCTCGACCACCTGCTCGGGCAGCAGATCCCGGGCGAGGACCTGGCGCCGAGAGCACCGGCCACCGACGCGGTGCAGGTGCTCACCGCCCACGCCGCCAAGGGCCTGGAGTGGGACGTGGTCTGCGTCCCGGCGGTGCAGGAGGGCACCTGGCCGGACCTGCGGATGCGCGGGTCGTTCCTCGGCTCGGAGCGGCTGGTCGACCTGCTGCGCCGCGGCGGTCCCGCGGGCGACGCGGCGACCGCAGCGGGCCGTCGCGGGGCCGACGGCCGGGACGACCGGCTGGTCCCGACCCCGGTCGCCACCGCGACCACGCTCAACCGGCTGCTCGAGGAGGAGCGGCGGCTGTTCTACGTCGCGGTCACCCGGGCCCGGCGCTCGCTGCTGGTGACCGCGGTGACCAGCGAGCGGGAGGGCCTGTCGCCGTCGCGGTTCCTCGACGAGCTCGACCCGCTGCCCCGCGAGGTGGAGGTCCGCCCGCTCACGACGGTGCAGCGCCCGCTGAGCCTGACCGGCCTGGTCGCCGACCTGCGCCAGGCCGCGGTGGGCGACGAGCCGGCGGGTCGGCTCCGCGAAGCGGCGGCGCAACGGCTGGCCGTGCTCGCCGCGGCCGGCGCGCGGGGCGCCGACCCGGCCGGCTGGTGGGGCCTGCCCGAGCTCTCGGACGACCGGCCGGTCCGCGACCCGGACCAGGAGGTGGCGGTCAGTCCCTCGAAGGTCGAGTCGTTCCAGCGCTGCCGGCTGCGGTGGTTCCTGGAGCACGTCGGCGGTGCGGAGACCAGCGGCGCGTCGCAGAACGTCGGCACCCTGGTGCACGCGGTCGCCGAGGGAGCCCTCGACGCCGCGTCGAGCACCGAGGAGGCACTGCTCACCCGGCTCGACGAGCTGATGCGCACCGTCGACCTGGGCACCGGCTGGGTCGCCGGCCGCGAGCGCGGCAGGGCCGAGGCGATGGTCCGCCGGCTGGCGTCCTGGCTGGCGGGCAGCACCCGCGACCTGGTCGCCGTCGAGGAGGAGTTCACGGCCAGCGTCGGCCGGGCCCGGCTCGGTGGCCGGGTCGACCGGATCGAGCGCGACGACCTCGGCCGCGGGGTGGTCGTCGACCTCAAGACCGGGTCCGCGTCCAGCAAGCCCGGCAAGGACGAGGTCGCCCGGCACAGCCAGCTCGCGACGTACCAGCTCGCGGTCGACGCCGGCGCCTTCGCGCACCTCGGGCTGACCGAGAGCGGGGGCGCCGAGCTGGTGCAGGTGGGGGGCGGTGGCGGCGTCAACGGCGCGGTGCAGGCGCAGCCGGCGCTCGGCGACGGCGGCGACCCGGGATGGGCGCGGGAGCTGGTCCTCGACGTCGCCGAGGGGATGGCCGGGTCCGCCTTCGACGCCGTGTCCAACCGGTACTGCACGCGCTGCCCGGTGCGGACGTCGTGCCCCGTGCAGGACGACGGCCGGGCGTTGACGTCGTGAGCCAGCCCAGCCTGTTCGACGCCGTCGACCTCGAGCCGGCACCGGGCCGCGACCTGTCCCCGGTCGAGCTGGCCAGCCGGCTCGGGCTGGACTCGCTGCCCACGGCGGAGCAGGCCGAGGCGGTCCGCGCGCCGATGCGCCCGCACGTCGTGGTGGCCGGCGCCGGGTCCGGCAAGACCCAGACGATGGGCCTGCGCGTCGTCTGGCTGGTGGCCAACGGGAAGGTCGAGCCGCACCGCGTCCTCGGCCTGACCTTCACCCGCAAGGCGGCGGCCGAGCTCGGCGAGCGGGTGCGGCGGATGCTGCACCGGCTGCAGCACGCCCACGAGCAGGCGCCGTTCCTGACCGACGACGTCGCCGCGGCGCTGGCGACCGGCGAGCCGACGGTCATCACCTACCACTCGTACGCCGCAGCGCTGGTCGGCGAGCACGCCCTGCGCATCGGGCTGGAGCCCGACACCCGCCTGGTCGGCGAGGCCGTCGGGTGGCAGTACGCCGCGCGGGTGGTCGAGTCCTACGAGGACGAGGCCGGTGACCTGGTCGCCGTCGACCGGGCCGTCTCCACCGTGATCGCCGACGTGCTCGACCTCTCGGGCGAGCTGGCCGAGCACCTGCGCGAGCCCGACCACGTGCGGGTGCTGACCGAGCGGGTGCGAGCCCACCTGCTCTCCCTGCCGCGAGCGGACGGCCAGCGCAGCAAGGGGGTGCCGAAGCCGGTGTCCGAGCTGCTCTCGTCGCTCACGTCCCGGGCCGCGCTGCTGCCGCTCGTCGAGCGCTACACCGCCTACAAGCGGGCGCACGGGGCGATGGACTACGGCGACCAGGTCGCGATCGCCGCGCGCATCGCCCGCAACCATCCCGAGGTGGCCGAGATCGAGCGTGGCCGCTTCGGCGCCGTGCTGCTCGACGAGTACCAGGACACCGGCGAGGCGCAGCGGGTCCTGCTGACGTCGCTGTTCGGCGCCGGCCACGCGGTGACCGCGGTCGGCGACCCGCGGCAGTCCATCTACGGCTGGCGCGGGGCCAGCGCGGGCAACCTGGAGCGGTTCGGCGACGACTTCGCCGGCGACGGACCCACCGGCAGCAGCTCGCTGACGATGAGCTTCCGCAACGGCGAGGGCATCCTCGGGGCGGCCAACCTGGTCGCCGACGGCATCCCGGTGCGCGGCGCGCTGGGCGAGGTCGACGCGCCGCTGCGACCGGGGCCCGGCCGCGAGGGGCAGGGCGAGGTCGTCGTCGCGCTGCTCGACTCGCTCGCCGACGAGGCGGAGTGGGTCGCCGACCGGGTCCGCGCGCTGGGCGACGCCGCGACCTCGCCGACCGGCACGGAGGTCGCCTGGGGCGAGATCGCGGTGCTGGCCCGCAAGCGGTCGCACTTCGCCCGTCTCGACGCCGCGCTGCGCGAGCGCGGTGTGCCGTGCGAGGTGGTCGGGCTCGGCGGACTGCTCACCCGGCCCGAGGTCGTGGACATCGTCTGCGTGCTGCGGGTGCTGGCCGACCCCTCTGCCGGCGGAGCGCTGCTGCGGCTGCTCACCGGGCCGCGGTGGCGGATCGGCCCGCGCGATCTCGACGCGCTCGGTCGGCGGGCCCGGCAGATCGCGGTGTCCACCGGCCGCCTGCCGTCGGTGGCCGGTGACCCCGCGACGTCCCGCGAGCCCGGCGAGGCGGCGGGCGAGCCCGACGAGGCGGCGGGCGAGCCCGACTACGACACGGTCGACGAGCGCAGCCTGGTCGACGCGCTCGACGACCCGGGCCCGGCCACGGCGTACTCCGCGGGCGGGCACGCCCGGCTGGTCCGGCTGCGGGACGAGCTCCGCCGGCTCCGCCGCTGGACGTCCTCCTCGCTGCCCGACCTCGTGACGACGGTCGTGCGGGCCATCGATCTCGACGTCGAGCTGGCCTCCCGGCCGGGGGTGCGGTCGGTCGATGCGCTGCTCGACGTGGACCGGTTCGTCGAGGTCGCCGAGGACTTCGTGGCGTCGGGGGAGGACCCGGGGCTGGTCGCCTTCCTCGCCTACCTCGACGCGGCGATGGACCAGGAGCGCGGGCTCGAGGTCGACGTGGCCGAGCCCGACGGCCAGCGGGTGCAGCTGATGACGGTGCACGCGGCCAAGGGGCTCGAGTGGGACGCCGTCTTCGTCGCGGGTCTGACCCAGGACGTCTTCCCGGTGGGCGGCCGGCCGGTCGCCGACTGGAGCAAGCAGCTCGCGACGCTGCCGTTCCCGCTGCGCGGCGACCGCGACGAGCTGCCCGAGCTGGACTGGCAGGGCGGCACCGACCAGGACGACGCCAAGGCGCGGATCGAGTCGTTCCGTGAGGCCTGCCGCGCCCGCGGCGCGCTCGAGGAGCGCCGCCTGGCGTACGTCGCGGTGACCCGCGCGCGATCACTGCTCGCGTGCTCCGGCTACTGGTGGGACACCACCCGGAAGCCGCGCGGCCCGTCCGGGCTGCTCGACGAGATCCAGGCGCTGTGCGCCAAGGGCGAGGGCACCGTCGACACCTGGGCACCGGCGCCGGCTGAGGGTGACACCAACCCGATGATCGCCGAGCCGGTCGCCGGCGAGTGGCCCTACGACCCGCTCGGTCCCCGGCGGGCCGCTGTGGCCGGTGCCGCCGCGTCGGTCCGGGCCGCCGCAGGTCGCCCCGTCCGGCACGAGGCCGCCGGCGGTGGCACCACCAGCTGTCCGGTCACCAGTGGCGTGCTCACCGGCGACGACCTGGGCGACCGGGTCGCCGCCTGGGACCGCGAGCTCGAGCTGCTGCTGGCCGAGCTTGCGCGGACCCGCCGCGGTGACGACGGGCCCGTGGTCGAGCTGCCCGGGCGGCTGTCGGTCTCCCAGCTGGTCGAGCTGCGCCGGGACCCGGTGCGCCTCGCCCGGTCACTGCGCCGTCCGCTGCCGCGGCCGCCGGCACCGCAGACGCGGCGGGGCACCCGGTTCCACCTTTGGCTGGAGCAGCTGTGGGGGCAGCAGCGGCTGATCGACGTCGACGAGCTGCCCGGGTCGGCCGACGAGTCGGCCGAGCCCGACGACGACCTGCTCGCCCTGCAGGACGCGTTCCGGCGCAGCGAGTGGGCGTCCCGGGTGCCGGCCGAGGTGGAGTTCCCGTTCGACGTGGTGGTCGACGGGCTGACCTTGCGCGGCCGGTGCGACGCGGTCTTCACCGATGCGTCGGACAGCGACGGCGGGCTCGTCGACGTCGTCGACTGGAAGACCGGTCTGCCGCCGACCGGGGACGAGGCCGTCGCGGCGGCCGTGCAGCTGGCGGTCTACCGGCTCGCCTGGCACCACGTCACCGGCACGCCGCTGCACCGGATCCGGGCGGCGTTCCACTACGTCGCGCACGAGCAGACGGTCCGGCCGGCCGACCTGCTCGACCACGACGGCATCGTCGCTCTGCTGAGGTCGGTCCCGGCCGCGCCGCACCCGGCCCGCTGACACCGCCCGCTCACGGCTATCGGACTGCCCGCGCTCGCGGACCGTGCGGTGCGTCCCCTCCGGATCAGCGTCCGTGACGAGCCCGCTGGGCGGCCGGCAGGCGCACCGATCCGGAAGGCACCCACCGCGGTCGATCGACACGCCGCCGTCGCGTCGGTCAGCCGGCCGACGCCTTGGCGGCAGCCTTCTTCTGGGCCTTGAACTCGCGGACCTTCTGCAGCGACCCCGGGTCCACGACGTCGGCGACCGAGCGGTAGCCCTCCAGGGCGTAGTCGCCCGCGACGGCCTCCCAGCCCTGCGGCCGGACGCCGAGCTGCTTGGCCAGCAGGGCCACGAAGATCTGCGACTTCTGCTTGCCGAAGCCGGGCAGCGCCTGCACCCGCCGGAGCAGCTCCTTGCCGGTCGACGCCTCGGTCCAGAGCCGGGTGACGTCGCCGCCGTACTGCTCCTCGACGACCGCCGCCAGCTCCTGCAGCCGCGCCGCCATCGACCCCGGGTAGCGGTGGATCGCCGGCGGTGTGCTGCACAGCGCCTTGAACTCGTCCGCGTCGGCAGCGGCGACCGCCGCCGGGTCCAGCGTCCCCAGCCGGCTGAACACCTTCCAGCCGCCCCGGAAGGCGTGCTCCATGCCGTACTGCTGGTCGAGCATCATGCCCATCACGATCGCGAACGGGTGCTCGTCGAGCACGGCGTCAGCCTCTGGCAGGCCCGTCATCTGGAAGCCCATGCCGGCATCGTCCCACGGCCGTCGCCGACCGCCGGGTGTCGCCTCAGGCCACTCGCCGGCCGCGCGCGACGACCGCGAGCACGTCGCGCAGCCGCGTGACGTCGACGATCGGGTCGCCGCGTACGACGAGCAGGTCGGCGTCGAGGCCGGCGCGGAGGCGACCGGTCCGGTCACCGACGGCGAGGGCGTCAGCCGCGCGCGAGGTGCCGCTGGCCAGGACGTCGACGACGGGCACGCCGGCCTGCGCGAGCTGCACCAGGGCCTCGGGCAGCACACCGTGCCGCTTCCCGGGGTTGATGCCGGCGTCGGAGCCCGACACGAGCAGGACCCCGGCGTGGTGCAGGTCGGCGAACATCGCCGCCCGGCTCTCCGTCGTCATGCCGGTGCGCCGCATCATCTCGAGGACGGCAGGCGGTGGTGTCACGCCGGGCACGATCCCCAGGGTCGGGCAGACCGGGAGCCGGCGGGCGGCGAGTTGCGCAACGGCCGTCGGGTCCGGCGCGAACCCGGTCCCGGTCACGAACGTCGCGTGCTCGACCGCGTCCACGCCCGCGTCGATCGCGTCCCCGACCGAGCCCACCGAGTGCGCGTGGGCGGTCACCGGGAGACCGAGCCGGTGCGCCTCCTCGACCACGACCCGCAGGTCGCCGACCCCGAACTGCGGGGCGGCCGCGTCGCTCCCGGCGGTGTTCACCCCGCCGCTGGCCATGATCTTGACCACGTCGACGCCACGTTCGGCCCGTGCCCGCACCGCCGCCCGGAGCGCGCCCGCGCCGGCCGTCTCGCCGCCCATGTTCGCGCAGTGCCCGCCCGGAGTGGTGATCGGCGGGCCGCTGGCGAGGACCCTCGGGAACGACGCGTCCCCAGCGTGCGCGTCGCGCCACTCGACGGCCGAGTAGCGCCGGTCGCCGAGGTCGCGGACGGTCGTCACGCCGGCAGCGAGCTGGGCCCGCAGGGACGTCTCGATGACGGACCACATCTCCTCGTCGGAGGCGTCCGGGATCCGCTCGAGGGCACCTGGCCCGCCGTCGCAGCACAGGTGGGCGTGCGTCTCCACGAGTCCCGGCAGCAGCGTCGCGTCGGGATGGTCGACGGGCACCGCCGCGTCCGGCGCCCGCTCGCCGGGCCCCAGCACGGCGACGACCTGTCCACCGTCGACCACCACCGCCGACCCGGCCGGCAGCACCTGCTCGCCGTCGAAGACCCGGCCCGCCGTCCATGCCTCCATGGCCTGCCTCCCGTGCCGCCGGTCAGAGCACCCCACCGGTCGCGTCGCCCAGTGTGCCGAGGTCGACCGCGAGGGCACAGTGGTCGCTGACCGGGAGCCGCAGCCGGTGCGTCGCAGTCACGGTCAGCCCGGTGCCGGGCTCGAGCAGCACGTGGTCGAACTGCACACGCGGGTTCCACGAGGGGTACGTCGCCACCCGGGCCGCCCGGGTCCACCGGGTGGTCAGCCCGACGAGCCGGCCGGGCAGGTTGAGGTCGCCCACCAGGACCCGCGGCCCCGGCAGGGTGCCGGCCCACCGGACCAGCTCGCGCAGCTGGGCGACGTTCCATCCCGGCACGAAGGACAGGTGCGTGCCCACGACGGTGAGCGGCCCGCCGGGCGTCTCGACCCGGGCGGCCAGCGCGGCGCGCGGCTCGTCGTCGACGTGCATCAGCCCCTGGCCGGGCACCAGCAGGGGCAGTCCTACCGGCGCGGGCTTGAAGCGACGTACCGCCCACGCCGACACGGGGTGCCGCGACACCAGACCGATGCCGTAGGCCGGCCCGGGCGGCTGCTCGTCGGACCCGTCGCCGGCCGCCGCCGTCCACGGCTTCCCGGGCGTGCCGTGCAGGGTCGGCAGGAAGCGCCATGAGGCGGCGTCCATCGCGTCCGCCACGACCGCCGTCTGGTCGACGTGGTGCGAGCGCGGCTGCCCTCCGTCGACCTCCTGCAGCACCACGACGTCGGCGTCCAAGGACGACGCCGCCGACCGCAGCTCCACCTCCTCGACGCGGCCGTGGGCGACGGACCTGCCGCCGAGCAGGTTGAACGTCGCGAGGCGCACCGGGCCGACGCTAGCCGACCGCGGTCGGCCGTCCGTGCCCGCATAGGGTGCGCGCCATGAGCACCACCGACTACCTGCACGCGCCCGACGCCGACCACCTCGCGCGGGTGAGAGCAGCGGTCGCCGACGGCGCCGACTCCTTCGTCCAACGGCTGACCGACTGGCTGCGCATCCCGTCGATCTCCGGGGACCCCGCGCACCACCCGGACGTGCGCAGGTCGGCCGAGCACCTCGTCGACGCGCTGCGCGCAGCCGGCTTCCCGACCGCCGAGGTGTGGGAGACCAGCGGCCTGCCGGCCGTCTTCGCGCACTGGCCCAGCGACGACCCGGACGCCCCGACGGTAGTCGTCTACGGCCACCACGACGTCCAGCCCGTGACGCCCCGCGAGCTGTGGCGGACCGACCCGTTCGAGCCGGTCATCGACGGCGACCGGCTGGCCGGTCGCGGCTCTGCCGACGACAAGGGTCAGGTCTTCTTCCATCTGCTGGGCCTCGACGCCCACCTCGCCGCGACCGGCCGGACGTCGCCGGCCGTCAACCTCAAGCTGGTCGTCGAGGGTGAGGAGGAGTCGGGCTCGCCGCACTTCGCCGAGCTGCTCCGGGCGCACCACGCCGAGCTCGGGTGCGACGTGGTCGTCGTGTCGGACACCGGCATGTGGTCGCGCGACACCCCCACCGTGTGCGTCGGCATGCGCGGCATGACCGACTGCCAGGTCGACCTGCGCGGCCCCACCGGCGACGTGCACTCAGGCTCCTTCGGCGGCGCGGTCCCGAACCCGCTCACCGAGCTCGCACGGCTGCTGGGCCGGATGCACGACGACGACCTGCACGTCACCATCGACGGCTTCTACGACGGCGTGCTCGAGCTGTCCGACGACGAGCGCGCGCTCATCGGCAAGCTTCCTTACGACGAGCTCGCGTGGCTCGGCAACGCCCGCAGCTCCGCACCCCGTGGCGAGACCGGCTACTCGACCCTCGAGCGCGTCTGGGCCCGCCCGACAGCCGAGGTCAACGGCATGTGGGGCGGCTACCAGGGCGAGGGGCACAAGACGATCGTCCCGTCCGAGGCGCACGCCAAGGTGTCCTTTCGACTGGTGTCCGGCCAGGAGCCGTCGGACGTCCAGAGGGAGTTCGAGGCGTGGCTGGGCGGCCAGGTGCCCGAGGGCGTCGAGTGGTCGGTCCACTGGTACGGCCCCGGAGTCCGCCCGTGCCTCACTCCTCTCGACCACCCGGCGCTCGAGTCGGTCACGCGTGCGATGTCGACGGCCTTCGGGTCTCAGGTTCTCTACACCCGCGAGGGTGGCTCCGGCCCGGAGGCCGACCTGCAGGACGTCCTCGAGGCGCCGGTCGTGTTCCTCGGCGTCAGCCTGCCCGACGACGGCTGGCACGCGCCGAACGAGAAGGTCGAGATCCCGTTCCTGCTCAAGGGTGCCGAGGCAGCCGCGCTGCTCTGGGACGACTTGGCCCGCACCCTCCCGCGCACGCCGTGACCTCCCCGCCGAGCACCGAGCCCCTGCCCGACCTCGCCCTGTCGCGCGCGGTCGTCGAGCGGGCGGCGCACCACCGCACCGACGACGAGTGGCTGGCGCGCACCTGGGCGCGACGCGGCACCGGTGTCCTGCGGGTACGCGGCACGTCGGTGGCGGTGCGTGGTGGAGCACTCGACCAGCTGGATGTCGACACGCCGGTCGACGTGGCGCCCGAGCACCGCTACTTCCTCGGGGTCGACCGCGACGACCGGCCCTGGTTCGCCGCCGACCTCGACGCCGCCGGTGCGCCCGACGGCGGCGGCGACTTCCGCACGCTGCGCGAGGTCGGCACCCTGCTCGACGCGCGCGACGCCGGGTTGGTGGTGCACGCGGTGTCGCTGGCCAACTGGCACGCCGCGCACACGCACTGCCCGCGGTGCGGCACGCCGACGGTGCCGGAGAACGCCGGCCACACCCGGCGCTGCCCCGAGGACCGCAGCGAGCACTACCCGCGCACCGACCCCGCGGTCATCATGCTCGTCGTCGACGACGACGACCGGCTGCTGCTCGGCCGGCAGACGTCGTGGCCGGAGCGGCGCTTCTCGACGCTCGCCGGCTTCGTCGAGCCGGGAGAGTCGCTCGAGGCGGCCGTACGTCGCGAGGTCGCCGAGGAGTGCGGGGTCCGCGTCGGCGTGGTGAGCTACCTCGGCAGTCAGCCCTGGCCGTTCCCCTCGAGCCTGATGCTCGGCTTCACGGCACATGCGGAGACGACCGACGTGGTGCGGCACGACGGCGAGATCGCCGAGGCGCGGTGGTACGACCGGGCGTCCATGCGGGCGGACATCGATGCGGGCGAGCTGCTGGTGTCGCCGTCGATCTCGATCTCGCGCCGCCTGATCGAGCACTGGTACGGCGCCGCGCTGCCCGAGAACGCGCAGTCGTGGGCGCGATGAGCTGGCTCGACGCGCTCGGCTGGGCCGGCTCCGCGCTGCTGGTCTACTCGCTGCTGCAGGCCAGGGTGCTGCGCTTCCGGGTGCTCAACACGGTGGGCTGCCTGGTACTCATCGTGTTCAACGCCCTGGTCGGGGTCTGGCCGATGGTCGGGATGAACCTGGTGCTGGCCGGCATCAACGTGTGGTTCATCCGCAAGCTGCTGCGCGACCGGCACGACCTGTCGGCGTACGACGTCCTCGAGGTCGGCCTCACCGACGCCTACCTCCGGCACTTCCTCAAGGTGCACGACGATGACATCCGCACCCACTTCCCCGGCGCCGCCTGGACCGAGCCGCGGGAGGGACGCAGCGCCTTCCTGGTCGCGCGAGGCGACGAGACGGTCGGCGTCGTCGTCGTGCGCGACGCGGGTGACGCGGTGGCGCAGGTCGAGCTCGACTACGTGACACCGCGGTTCCGCGACTTCACGCCCGGCGAGTTCGTCTACCGGCGCAGCGGGCTCTTCCGCGACCGCGGCTTCGCGCAGGTCGTCGCCCCGGACCGGATGGTCTCGCCCTACTACGACAGCGTCGGCTTCCGTCGCGACGGCGACCGCCAGGTGCTCGACGTCAGCCAGGCCTGACCTCCTCGGCGCCTGCTCCGGCCCGATCCCCCCGCGCCACCCCTCACGTCGATGAGGGGTCTGTCGGACGACGTCGGTAGCGTCGGCGCATGTCCGACTTCGGCCAGCAGGACCTCGCCGGCTCCCGCTTCGAGGAGGTCCACCTGGAGCGCGCCACCTTCCACGACGTCTACCTCAACGACGCCGATTTCGACGACGTCGACCTGACCGGCGCCCGGTTCCGCTGGGTCCTCTTCAAGGACGTCGTCATGCGTGGCACCGGATTCGTCAACGTGCGGATCGAGGGCGAGATCGAGGGCCTGACCGTCAACGGTGTGGACGTCGCGCCACTCGTCCAGGCCGAGCTGGAGCGTCGCGAGCCCGACCTGGCGAAGATGCGGCCCTCCGACCCGGCCGGGTTCCGCGACGCGTGGGCGACGCTCGAGCAGCTGTGGGCCGGCACCGTGGAGCGGGCCAGGGCGCTGCCGGCGGCCGCGCTGCACGAGTCGGTCGACGGCGAGTGGTCGTTCGTCGAGACGCTGCGACACCTCGCCTTCGCGACCGAGAGCTGGCTGCACCGCGCGATCCTCGGTGACCCGAGCCCGTGGTACCCGCTGTCGCTCCCCTGGGACCAGATGCCCGACACCGAGGGCGTGCCGCGCGACCGGGCGGCCCGACCCTCGCTGGACGAGGCACTCGCACTCCGGCTCGACCGGCAGGCGGCCGTCCGGCGCTACCTCGACACGCTCGACGAGGCGACGCTCGGCTCCGACACCGTCCCGGTCGCGGGGCCAGGCTGGCCACGGGAGCGCAGCTACCCGGTGCGGGAGTGCCTGCTCACGTTGCTCAACGAGGAGTGGTGGCACCGCCAGTTCGCCCAGCGCGACCTCGCTGTGCTGGAGCAGCGACCGGGCTGAGGGGGCCGGTCAGTCGGGCGGCGCGGTGGCCGTCGCCATCACCCGGCGCAGCAGGCCGAACATCGCGAGGGCCTGCACGCCCTCGTCGTGGAACGATCGCAGCGCGGCGTCCTCGCCCGGGTCGAGCGCTGCCGCCTCCTCCCACATGGCCAGCTCCGCGGTCCGCCAGCCGCGCCGCTGGGTCACCTCGACGTCGTGGAAGCCGGCACCGACCAGCCCGCCGCGCAGGTCGACCCGCCGGACCCGATCGGGGACCCGCTCGTCGTCCGGT
Organism: Actinomycetes bacterium; assembly: GCA_035489715.1. Classification (NCBI taxonomy): domain Bacteria; kingdom Bacillati; phylum Actinomycetota; class Actinomycetes; species Actinomycetes bacterium. The sequence goes on along the minus strand of DATHAP010000039.1, from coordinate 17,569 downwards.
CCGGCAGCGGACTCCCAGCAGGTCAGCACCACCCGGCCCCCCGGCCGCAGCACCCGGCGCAGCTCGCTGTACGCCCCGGCGGGCGCGTCGGCGAACTGGATCGCGTCCACGCACAGCACGCCGTCCACCGACGCGTCCTCGAGGCCGGTGGCGGCCAGGTCACCGACCCGGAACTCGGCGGCCACGTCGACCACGGCCGCCGACCCGGTCGCCTGCCGGACCGCCTCCGCCGAGAAGTCGACCCCGACCAGCCGCGACGACGTACGCCTGGCGATCTCGAGGCCGTAGCCACCGCGGCCGCACGCCAGGTCGAGGAGGGTGCCGCCGGCCGGGAGCCGCAGGGCCGTCACCACGTCGGCGATCCCGTCCCACGTCAGCAGGCTGGTCGACTGCAGGTGCGGCGGGAGGCCGAGGTGCCGCCGCTCGATCTCGTCCTTGACCGGCGAGCCGGCCATGTCGGCGTACCACTGGTCGAAGTACTCGGCCGACCGCGGCGGCGGCTGGGTCATGTGGTCGACCGGCGGGCGCTCAGGCGGCCGTCGCCAGCGGCCGGAGCGCCTGGGCCAGCGGCTCCAGGTCGCGCGGGTCGTGCGGGCGCGGCACGTTGACGACCAGGAGGCCGGCGCCCGCCTCGGCGTAGCCGGCTGCGACGTCGGCCACCCGGCCCGCCCAGTCGTTCGGGGTGCCGTCCTTGGTCACCCGGGCGTTGACCGAGCACAGGATCCCGCCCGGGTCGCGGCCCTCCTCCGCGCAGCGCTGCAGCAGCACCTCGCGGTGGCGCAGCCACTCTTCGGGGGAGCTGGTGAGGGAGTTCCACTGCTGAGCCCACCGTGCGACCGTGCGCAGCGTGCGCCTCGGGCCGTTGCCGCCGATCGTGATCGGCGGGTGCGGCCGCTGCACCGGCTTCGGCTCGCAGCGGGCGTCGACGAGCTGCACGTAGCGACCCTCGTAGGTCGTCGTCTCCTGGGTGAGCAGCGCGACGATCGTCTCGACGCCCTCGTCGAAGCGGTCGAAGCGCTCCTTCAGCGGCGGCAGCGGGATGCCGTAGGCGGCGGTCTCCTCCTCGTTCCACGCCGCGCCGAGCCCGAGCTCGAGCCGGCCGTCGGCGATGTGGTCGACCGTGGCCGCCATGTTCGCGAGCACCGCCGGGTGCCGGTAGATCATGCCGGTCACCTGACAGCCCACCCGGATCCGGCGGGTCGCCTGGGCCATCGCCGCGACCATCGTCCAGCCCTCGAAGTTGGGACCGGTGTGGTCACCGGTCAGCGGGTAGAAGTGGTCCCAGTTCCACGCCGACTCGAAGAGCTCGATGTCGTCGGCGGCCTGCCAGACGTCGAGCATCGCCCGCCAGGTCGTGTGCTCGGGCATGGTCTTGATCGCGAAGCGCACGGCCTCACCGTACGTCCGCCTCCGGGCGTACGTTGGCGAGGTGGCCGGGCAGCCGTCGGCTGGGACCGATGCCGTGCGGACGGCTGATGTCATGGCGACCCTGTGCCTCGCCACCGATCTCGGCATGGGCTTCCCGGTCGAGCACGGCTTGAGCGCCACCCTGGTGGCCGTGCGGTTGGCGCAGCGGCTCGGCGTTGATCCCGAGACTGCTCGGGACGCGTACTACGGCTCGATGCTCTTCTACCTCGGCTGCACGGCCGACGCCGAGGTCAGCGCCGAGCTCTTCGACGAGGGCATGCTGCTGACGCACTTCGTCCCGGTGATCTTCGGACGGCCGCAGGAGACGGTGCGCGGCATCATCCGTGGGCTCGGCGACCCGTCGGCACCGCGGATGGTCCGTGCGGCGCAGGGCGTGAGTCGTCTGCCGGGGGCTGCCCGCGGCCACCGGCAGCACCTCGTGGCGATGTGCGAGGTCGCGGAGCTGCTCTGTGACCGGCTGGGCGTCCCCCGCTCGGTGCGCGCTCTGTTCGCGGACCTGCCCGAGCGCTGGGACGGCAAGGGGCCGCGCCGCCGGCAAGGGGCGCAGCTCCCGTTGTCGCTGCGCATCTCGCACGTCGCACGTGATGCGACCTTCCAGAAGCTGATCGGTGGCACCGAGCACGCCCGGTCGACGACGAGCGGGCGCTCCGGCCGGGCGTTCGACCCGGCGGTCGCGGCACCCGTCGTCGACGACCCCGCGGGCCTCCTGGACGTCGACGACGCCGTGCCCGTCTGGGACCAGGTGCTCGCCGCCGAGCCAGGGCGCGCGTTGACCTTGGCGGAAGGCCAGGTCGACGAGGCGCTCTCCGCCATGGCCGACTTCGCCGACCTGGTCTCACCGCACCTGACCGGGCATTCACGGGGGGTCGCCGAGCTCGCCGGGAACGCCGCCGAGCGCTGTGGGATGTCCGCGGCCGACGCGCTCGCGGTCCGCCGGGCCGGGATGGTGCACGATCTCGGCCGGGTCGCGGTGCACGCCGGGGTGTGGGCGTCGGCCGGTCCACTGAGCCAGGATCACCTGGAGCAGGTGCGGCTCCACGCGTACCACACGGAGCGGGTGCTCAGCCGGTCGCCGTACCTCTCGACACTGCGCGACCTGTGTGGCCACCACCACGAACGGCTGGACGGCTCGGGCTACCACCGGGGCGCGGGGGCGGACACGCTGTCGCCCTCGGCGCGGCTGCTGGCTGCCGCGGACGTCGTGCAGGCCCTGACCGAGCCGCGGGCGCACCGGCCAGCTCTTCGGCCGGAGGACGCAGCGGACCAGCTCACGGCCGAGGCCCGCGAGGGCCGGCTCGACCGGCTGGCTCTCGACGCCGTGCTCGGGGCGGTAGGCCGCCCGCTGCCGGCGGAACCGTTGCCGGCCGGCCTCACCGCTCGGGAGGCCGAAGTCATCGGCCTCCTCGCTCGCGGGCTGCAGACCAAGCAGGTGGCCCGGCGGCTCGCGATCTCGCCCAAGACCGCCGACCGGCACGTTCAGAACGCCTACGCCAAGATCGGTGTATCGACCCGCGCCGCGGCGGCGGTCTACGCGATGCAGCACGGGCTCCTGCCGTGGGGAGAACTCCCGATGTCGCGGCCTGCCGGGACTTCCTAGCGTCGGAGGCGGCTCGGACCCGCCGGGCCGAGAGCCGAAGCCAGGGTGGTCACGGTGACCGAGCACGCGCTGCACATGACAGGTCAGGCCGACGACGTCGCCACCGACCGGCGGTGGGACCGGGCACTCGCCTCGGCCGGCATCGCCGGTCCGGTTCTCTTCACGGCCGGCTTCCTCGGCCAGGAGCTGCTCCGGATCGAGGAGTACAGCCCGATCGCCGAGCCCGTCAGCGCACTCGAGGCCGGGCCGAACGGCTGGCTGCAGCAGGTGAACTTCGTGGTCTTCGGAGTCCTGACGATCGCGTTCGCCCTCGGCCTGCACCGCGGTGTCCGGCCGGCGCGTCGGGGATCCGCAGGTCCGGCAGTCCTGGCGGTCAGCGGGGTCGGTGCCCTGCTCGCGGCCCTCTTCCCGCTGCGCGAGGACGCGGCGGGCGTGACGTACGACCCGGGAGGCCACTTCGCCTCCGGTGTGACGTTCTTCCTCAGCAGTGCGGTGGGACTTGTTCTCCTGTCACGGCGCCTGCGGACCGACTCGCGCTGGCGTGGTCTCGCCGGCTACACGCTCGGGTGCGGTCTGGCGGCCGTGGTGGGCTTCGTCGTGCTGGGTGCCCTGGCGATACCGGACGGCGCGCCGCTGCACGAGTGGGCCGGGCTGGCGCAGCGGATCGTCGTGCTGGCGGTGCTGTTCCCGTGCCGGGTCCTGCTGTCCGTGCGGCTGCTGCGTCTGTCCAGCGGTTGAGCCGGCCTAGGCGACGAGCTTCTCCTTGACCTGCGCGACGCTCGGGTTGGTCAGCGCGGAGCCGTCCGGGAACACGAGCGTGGGGACGGTCTGGTGGCCGCCGTTGACGGCCATGACCAGCTCGGCGGCCGAGGGGTCGGCCTCGATGTCGACGACGTGGTAGTCGATGCCTTCGCGGTCCATCTGCGCCTTCAGCCGGTGGCAGTAGCCGCACCAGGGGGTGCTGTACATCGTGACCGTCGTCGACACGGGCGCGCGGACCTCTTTCAGGGCTCGTGGGGGCTCTCGGGGCCGAGGAGGGGCTGGGCAGATGGTGCCCGATCCTGCCGTTGTCAACTCCTTTCTCGGTCACGATACTTCCGCGCTCAACTATGTTCTCCGTCACGCCGGCACCCCTCGTGTCCGGTCCCCTTGCGAGGATGGCCCCGTGACCAGCCCCCCGGACGCCGACGCGGTCCTCGCGGCGCTCGACCCGGAGCAGCGCGAGGTCGCCACGGCGCTCTCCGGCCCGGTCAGCGTGCTGGCCGGCGCCGGCACCGGCAAGACCCGGGCGATCACCTCCCGGATCGCCTACGGCGTCGCCTCCGGGACGTACGTCCCCCAGCGGGTCCTGGCCGTCACCTTCACGGCCCGGGGGGCCGGCGAGATGCGCACCCGGCTGCGCACACTCGGGGCCGGCGGCGTGCAGGCGCGCACCTTCCACGCCGCGGCGCTGCGCCAGCTGCGCTACTTCTGGCCGCGCCACGTGGGGGGCGAGCTCCCGCCGCTGGTCGACCACAAGGCGGCCCTGGTGGCCGAGGCCGCGTCCAGGGTCCGGCTGGCCACCGACCGGGCCACCGTCCGCGACCTGGCCGGCGAGGTGGAGTGGGCCAAGGTCACGATGACCGACAAGGACGACTACCCCGCGGCTGCGGCCAAGGTGGGCCGCGCCGCGCCGGCCGGGCTGACGCCCGAGACCGTGGTCCGGTTGCTCGCGGCCTACGACCTGGTCAAGCGCGAGCGCCACGTCATCGACTTCGAGGACGTCCTGCTCTACACGGTCGGGCTGATCGCCGAGCACCGCCAGGTCGCCGACGCGGTGCGGGGGCAGTACCAGCACCTGGTCGTTGACGAGTACCAGGACGTCAGCCCGCTGCAGCAGGCCCTGCTCGACCAGTGGCTCGGCGGCAGCGACGAGGTGTGCGTGGTCGGCGACCCGCACCAGACGATCTACACCTTCGCCGGGGCGTCCCCCGACTTCCTGCTCGGTTTCTGTGAGCGCCACCCCGGCGCACGCGAGGTGCGCCTGGTCCGTGACTACCGCTCGACGCCGCAGGTGGTCGACCTGGCCAACCGGCTGGTGGCCAAGGCCCCCCTCGGGCGGCACGGCCGGCTCGAGCTGGTGGCGCAGCGGCCACCAGGGCCGGCCCCCGACCTGCGCGAGCTGCCCGACGAGCCCGCCGAGGCGGCCTGGGTCGCCGGGCGGGTCAAGGACCTGGTGGCCGCGGGGACGGCTGCGGCGGAGATCGCGGTCCTGTTCCGGACCAACGGCCAGAGCGAGACCTACGAGCAGGCGCTGGCCGCCGCCGGCGTCCCCTACGTCCTGCGTGGGGGCGAGCGGTTCTTCGACCGGCCGGAGGTCCGCGACGCCCGGCTGCTGCTCCGGGGCGCGGCCCGCTCGGCCGACGACGCCGAGGGCGCGGACCTGCCCGCCACGGTGCGGGCGGTCCTCTCCGGCGGGGGCTGGGCCGCGGAGCCGCCCACCGGTGGCGGTGCGGTCCGCGACCGGTGGGAGTCGCTGGCCGCGCTGGCCCGGCTGGCCGACGACGTGGCGGCGCTACGGCCCGAGGCCACGCTGCGCGACTTGGTCGCCGAGCTCGACGAGCGGGCCGACGCGCAGCACGCACCGACGGTCGACGGCGTGACGCTGGCGTCGCTCCACGCCGCCAAGGGGCTCGAGTGGGACGCCGTCTTCGTCGTCGGGGTCACCGACGGGATGATCCCGATCACCTACGCCGAGACGCCCGAGCAGGTCGAGGAGGAGCGCCGGCTGCTCTACGTCGGTGTCACCCGGGCCCGCGAGCACCTCGCGGTGACCTGGTCGCTGTCCCGGTCGCCGGGCGGCCGCGGGTCCCGCCGCCCGTCGCGGTTCCTCGACGGCCTGCACGCGGGGCGGTCCGCCGCGCCGCCGGCCGCACGCGCCGCGGGGAAGCGCAAGGGGCCGGCGGTCTGCCGGGTGTGCGGCAAGGCGCTGACCGCTCCGGTCGCGCGCAAGCTCGGCCGCTGCGAGGACTGCCCCAGCTCCTACGACGAGGCGCTCTTCGAGCGGCTGCGCGACTGGCGCAGCGAGCAGGCGAAGGCGGCGTCGGTGCCTGCCTACGTCGTGTTCACCGACGCGACCCTGGTGGCGCTGGCCGAGGCGCGGCCCGGCTCCGAGCGGGCGCTGCTCGCCGTGCCCGGCGTGGGCCGGACCAAGCTCGAGCGGTACGGCGCCGAGCTGCTCGCCATGTGCGCCGGGGGCACCGCGCCGGGTGACCAGCCGGGTGACGAGGCAGCCGGAAGATAACGATCCGGCAAGACACCCGTCAGTACTCAAAAAATTGATTGCACCTGACGGGGACCTTCTCTACTCTCCTGAGAACCGGACAGCAGACGTGCCGTCAGCTGTCGCCGATCGAGCGCAGAGCAGGAGGTGACCACCGTGGAGAAGATCCCGACGACGTCGTTCGCGTCCCCGTCCGCTCTGTGCGTGGCTCGCCACCGCATGGCGCCGACGACGATGTGGACGGCGTACGGCCTCGAGGCGGCGCGTGTCACCGCGCCCGCCTCCGCCGCGATCCAGGGGACCAGTGTGTCCATCGCCACTCTCTCGATGCGCGAGACGACCCCGGTCACCGCCCTGATCGCCCAGACGAAGGCCACTGCTCTGCTCCCGATCAGCGATGTCGCCGTTGTCAATGGTTTCGGCGGCCTTGCAGGGATCCGCACCAGCCACAACTGGAGTCCACCGGTGTAGCTCCACCTCACCGGCACCTCCAAGGCCGCGGAACCCGACACCCGGGATCCGCGGCCTTTTCGTCGTCCGCCCCCGCTGCCGGCCCCCACCGGAGCCAGCAGCCCGACTCGACACCACCGGCCGGCTACCCGCCGACCGACCACCGAGCAACCGAACGAAGAGAAAGACATGGAGGTGACACCAGATGCAGCTCGCAGCGTTCGATCGTGAGACCGAGACCGGTTCCGCTGTCGCGACCTTGACAGCACTGACCGGACTGTCGGTCCTCACCGAGCGTGTCGTCGACGACCAGCTGCCGTGCCGGGTGAACGACCCGGAGCTGTTCTTCGCCGACTCGCCCGCCGACGTCGAGTTCGCCAAGACCCTCTGCGCGACCTGCCCCGTCCGTCTCGACTGCCTCAACGGTGCTCTCGAGCGCCGCGAGCCGTGGGGCGTCTGGGGTGGCGAGTGGTTCGTCCAGGGCGTCGTGGTCCCGCGGAAGCGTCCGCGAGGCCGTCCCCGCAAGTCCGAGGTCGCCGCGTGATCGCGCCGACCGCACCAGTGACCCACATCGTGAACAGGAGCACCGTGATGCAACTCATGCATGAGGACCTGGCGCGTGCCCATACGGCACTGCGCCTCGAGGAGGCCCGGCGCGACCAGCGCGTCCGGCGCCTGGCGGCCGCCCACCGGGCGTCGCGCCGGGCAGAGCAGGCCGCGCTGCGCGCCCGCCGCCTCCTCGCTCTCGCCACCCAGATGTGACCGCCAAGGAGGTCGCTACCGGGTATCGAGAGGATCGAGAGGATCGAGAGGATCGAGAGGATCCGCAGGGCCCCGACCGCTGCACCGCGGTCGGGGCCCTGCCATGTCCGGACCCCTCCGCCCGACGCGGCGGCGGCCGTGTTGGGAGGATGGCGCCGTGGCGCAGCAGGAGGAGCGGTCGGTCGTCGAGGTCGACGGACGGCGGCTCTCGCTGTCCAACCTGGGCAAGGTGCTCTACCCCGAGACCGGCTTCACCAAGGGCGAGGTCGTCGACTACTACGTCCGGAGCGCGCCGGTGCTGCTGCCGCACGTCGCCGACCGGCCGATGTCCTTCCAGCGCTTCCCGGACGGGGTGGCGACCAAGGGCTTCTTCGCGAAGAACGCGCCGCCGGGCACGCCGGAGTGGGTCCGCCGGGTCCGGCTGCCGGCGCCGGGGTCCACCAAGTCCCGCGAGACGCTGGACTACGTCGTGGTCGACAGCCTGCCGACGCTGGTGTGGGCGGCCAACCTGGCCGCGCTCGAGCTGCACGTGCCGCAGTGGACCGTCGGCCCGCGGGGCGCGGCGCGCCAGCCGGACCGGCTGGTGCTCGACCTCGACCCGGGTCCGCCCGCCAGCGTCGTCGGGTGCGCCGAGGTGGCTCTGCTGCTCAAGGACCTGGTGGAGGCCGACGGGCTCGAGCCGCTGGCCAAGACCAGTGGCTCCAAGGGGATGCAGGTCAGCGCGGCCGTCAAACCGGCGTCCGACGACCGCACGTCGGCCTACGCCCGCGAGCTGGCCAAGCGGCTGGAGAAGGAGCGTCCCGACCTGGTCGTCTCCCGGATGGCCAAGAACCTGCGGGGCGGCAAGGTCTTCGTCGACTGGAGCCAGAACAACGCGGCCAAGACGACGGTGGCGCCCTACGCCCTTCGCGCCCGCCCGCAGCCGTGGGTCTCGACCCCGGTGACCTGGGACGAGGTCGCGGCCTGCCGCAAGCCCGCCGACCTGCAGTTCCGCGCCGACCAGGCCCTCGACCGGGTCGAGGCGCTCGGGGACCTGTGGGAGCCGCTCCTGGGGACGGGCAAGCCGCTGCCCTGAATCGCCTGTGGACCAGGCCCGGTGCAGGCCCGACGGGTCCTACGCTGCCGCCAGCCGGGGTCGGTGGGGGTCGGGAGGGCGGGGCTCCGGTGACGGTGCGGTTCGACAGCACAGGGGTCGACGACGCGGCCGGGCGCCTCGCCCGGCGGCTCGAGGCGGCGCGCGAGCTGGTCGCGGCAACGGCCCGCGCCGAGAGCGGGCTGGCCGACCAGCAGCTCGCGCTCGCGGCGCTCGCGCTCGCCGACCTGGCCGGGGACACAGCCGAGCTGGTCGCGCTCGACCTGGCGCTGCTGGTCCGTCGTCTTCGTGCGGGGGCCCGGCTGCTGGAGTCGGCCGAGCTCGACCTGGCCCGCCAGGCCCGGTGGGTGAGCGACCCGTGACGAGTGACCTGCTGCCGTTCCCGGCCCAGGACCCCGGACCGGTCGACACCGCGAACGACCGCTGGCGGCACCTCGCCGCGGCCTTCGGGGAGCTCGCCGACCAGGTGACCGGCGACCAGGCGCCCCTGGCCGGCGCCTGGTCCGGGACCGCCGCCGACGCGTGCGACGCCGAGCTGATGGCGATCGCCGGCTTCGCCCGCGGAGTGGCCGGCTGCCTGCGCGCGGCAGCGGGGTCGCTGGCGACCTACGCCGTGGAGCTGGCCGACGCCCGGCACGCGGTGGCCCTGCTGCGTGCGGAGGAGGACCGGCTCCGCGTCGCGGCCGGCGCCGCTCCCTGGCTGGCCGCCGGCCTGACGCACGACCTGGCAGCGGTCCGGACCCGGCACGCCGCCGTCCTCGACCACCTCGACGTGGTCGCCCGGCGCGCGGCTGCCGCGATCCGGGCCGCGGTGGACGAGATCGCCCCTCGAGGCGTCGGCCGGGCCGGCCGGGCCGGCGGAGCGACTGAAGCCGGGCTCGCCGCCGCACTGCCCCTCCTCTCGGCCGCCCGGCAGGGCAGCGGGCCAGGGATCCGGCAGGTCCGCCGGCGCGGGCCGGGCCAGGTCGCCGCGTGGTGGGCGCTGCTCACCTCCGACGAGCGGCACCGGCTGCTGGTCGCCCGTCCCGGTCTGGTCGGCAGTCTCGCCGGGGCTCCGGCCGGGGTGCGGGGCATGGCGAACGAGGTGCTGCTGCGGCGCGACCTGCGGCTGCTCCGCGAGCAGCGCGACCTGGCCGGCTCGGTCGCTCCGGTTGCCGGTCGTCGGCCGTGGGCGCTGGGCTCGGCCATGGCGGTCGCCGACGCTCTTGCGGCTGCGCGCGCCGGGCGGGACCCGGTCACCGGCCGGCCGGTCGCCGCATCGCTGCTGGTCTACCGACCGGGGGCCTTCGGCGGTCAGGGCCGGGTGGCCGTCGCGGTCGGCGACCTGGACCGGGCGGACCACGTGGCCGTGCTGGTGCCCGGTCTGGGGTCGACCGTGCCGGGCTCGGTGCGCGGGCTGACCGCGGACGCGGCCCGGTTGGTCGACCGGGCCCGGACCGACTCGCCCGGCGAGGTCACGGCCGTCGTCGCCTGGACGGCGTACGACGCGCCGAGCCTGCTGCACGTCGCGTTCGAGGCCTCCGCCCGCGCAGGAGGACGCCTGCTGGCTGCGGACCTGCGCGGCCTGGACGCGGCCCGCGGGACGCCGCCGAACCTCACGGCGGTCGGGCACAGCTACGGCAGCACGACGGTGGGAGCAACGCTGCGCGACCATCGCACCGGGGTGGACGACGCGGTGCTGCTCGGCAGCCCGGGTGCCGGGGTGGACCGGGCGGCCCAGCTCGGGCTGCGGCCTGGACACGTCTGGGTCGGGTCGGCCAGCCGCGACCCGGTCGGCTACCTGGACCGGTTCGGCACCGACCCTGCGCACGCCGGCTTCGGTGCGGTGCGCTTCCGCGCCGAGGACGTCACACGGCACCCGGCGGTCCTCGACCTCACGGACCACTCGCGCTACTACGCTCCCGGCGGCGAGTCGCTCGACAACGTGGTGCAGGTCGTGGTCGGGGACGATGCGGACGTTCGTCGGGCCGCCTACCGGGGCGAGCTGCCGTGGGCGCCGGACGGCATCTCGCTCGACCCCGAGGCCGACCGGCGTCCCCGGGCGGTGCCGTGAGGGTGCGGTGACCTCTGGACCTGGCCCCCGCGACGGGGCAGGCTGCCCGCGTGGTCACCTGCGCCCGGTGCGGCCTGACGGTGGAGGAGCTCCCCCTGTCGTGGAGCACCTCCGTCGAGCGGGGCCGGACGGTCTACTACTGCGACCGGTGCAGCCGCGAGACCGTCCGGGCGATCGAGGGCCGCCTCGACTCGGAGTGGTGGTAGCCCGGGTCAGTCGCCGCCGGCCTTCTTCTTGCCGGCCGGAGGCTTCGCCGCCGGACGCCTTGCGGCCGGGCGCTTCGCGGCGGAGGACCGTGCGGGGCGGCTCGCCGGCTGGTCGGGACCGAAGCCGGGCAGCCAGGTCTCGAGCTCGGCCCGCCAACGCGCCTCGGCCTCGAGCTGGCAAAGCACGCCGATCGCCCCGGTCGTCACCCGGTGGATCAGCAGGTAGTCCGGCGGCAGGTTCAGCTGCAGGCCGGTGCTGTAGGCGGGGGAGCGGGGGTCGCCGACCCGGACCGCCTGGCTGCGCAGCCAGGCCCGGGAGAAGCGGAAGGTCTCGGCGCGGACCGGCTCGAGGATCGGCCCGAGGTAGCCGAGCAGGGCCGACGCGTCGAGGCTGATGCCCGGCCGCACGAAGCCCTCCCGGCGCAGGCCGTCGAGCACCCCGTCGGCGTCGCCGGCGATCGCCCGCTCGAGCAGCGGGCCGATCGAGGTCGGCAGCCCGTCCGGCAGCCGGTTGACCGCGCCGTAGTCGAGGACCGCGATCCGGCCGTCGTCGAGCAGCCGGAAGTTGCCGGGGTGCGGGTCGGCGTGCAGCAGCCCGGCACGTTGCGGCCCGGAGAAGAGGAAGCGTGCGAGCAGCAGGCCGGCCCGGTCGCGCTGCTCGGTGCTGCCGCCGGCGATCACCTGGGAGAGCGGGGTCCCGTCCACCCACTCGCTGACCAGCACCCGCTCGCTGCCTTCGACGACCATCGGCACCAGGATGTCCCGGTCACCGGCGAACGCCGCCGCGAAGGTGGCCTGGTTGCTCGCCTCCAGGGTGTAGTCGAGCTCCTCGGCCACCCGCGCCTTGAGCTCGGCCACGAGCGGCTTGACGTCCAGGCCCGGCACCAGCAGGCCGACCAGCCGGCTCATCCGCCCGATCTGGGTGAGGTCGGAGAGCAGGGCCTCACCGGCGCCCGGGTACTGCACCTTGACCGCGACGTCGCGCCCGTCGGCCCAGACCGCGCGGTGCACCTGCCCGATGGAGGCGGCCGCCGCGGGCCGGTCCTCGAAGGACTGGAACCGGTCCCGCCACCGGGCGCCGAGCTCGTGGGACAGGACCGTGTGCACCGTGCGCGCCGGGAGCGGCGGAGCCGACTCCTGAAGCCGGGTCAGCGTCTCGCGGTAGGGGCCGGCGAGGTTCTCGGGGAGGGCCGCCTCGAAGACCGACATGGCCTGGCCGAACTTCATGGCCCCGCCCTTGAGCTCGCCGAGCACCTTGAACAGCTGCTCCGCCGTGCGGGCCTGGACCTCGGCCGCCACCACCTCGGCCGGCCGCCCTCCGAGCCGCTTGCCGAGACCGAGCGTCGCGCGCCCGGCGTAGCCGATCGGCAGCCCCGCGAGCTTCACGGTGCGGGCCGCGGCGCGGCGTGGCAGGTCCTCCACCCCCGCAGTCTGCCAAACGCTCACCCTGCCGCGACCGGCCCGGGCGTCGAGGGCCACCCGCAGCCGCACGACGGGTGCACCGACCACGACCGGCGCCGCACCGAGCCCTCCGCCAGCGACACCTCGATGGTGCCGTCCACGGCCGGTGGTGCCGGCGTGCCGCCGTCGAGGAACGCCAGCACCTGCAGGCAGGTCTGCGCCGCGACCGCGGTGGCGAGCACGACGTCGCACGCGTCGGCGCCGATGGACCGGGTCGCCTGCCCGGCGCGAGAAGCGGCACCGCCGGGCAGGGCGCGCAGCTGGGCGGCGACGGTGGGCCATCCGGCGTCGCGGTCGCGCCGGTGCAGGTCGTGGCAGCGAGCGCACGACGACCGGCCCGGCAGCACGAGCGGCCCGACCACACCGACGGAGGGACGTACGGCCGCGAACAGGTGAGCCTGCTCGTCGCGCATCAGCTGGTCGACCTGTCGCCGGTCCGGACCGGCGGCGTCGGGCGCGAGAACGACGAGGTCCGGCCGGTCGATCCGCTCGGCCGGCCGGGCACGGACCGACGGCGAGAGAGCCCGGGCCGACCGCGCGGCCGCGTCGTCGCGGCGGGCGCCCACCGTGTCGGGGCCGAGGCCGGCCGGGCCGAGGTCGGCCGGCCCGACCAGGACCGGGTCGACCACTCCGATCGTGCCGACCCCGGCGGCGGCGAGCAGCCGGACCACGGCAGCCCCGAGCCGGCCGGCGCCGTGCACCACGACGATCCTGTCCCGGCGTCGCCCGAGCACGCCGGCACCGCCGTCGGGTGCCGCTCGGGTGGCCGACGCCGCGGCCAGGTCGGGCTGCAGCCGGTCGCGCTCGGCCTGGCTGAGCCGGGCCAGCGCCCGGTGGTCGGCGGCGCCGTCGTGCAGCACCCCGCTGCGCTCCAGCAGGCCGAGCAGGTGGTCGGCCCGGGCGGCAGGTACCCCGAGCCGGGCCGCGACCGCTCGCAGGCCGGCCAGGTCGTGGGTGCCGTCCACCCGCTCGACCAGCTGCGCGCAGGGTCGGTCGAGGCCGCCGATGACCACCGCACGGCCGGGGTCGGTGCCGAGCTGCAGCGTGCTGCCGTCGCGCCAGACCCGGCGCAGCGCCGGGTTGATCATCGGCCGGCGCAGCGAGGTCCCCGCCTCCGCACCGGCCCCCGTCGCCCGTCCCGCCGCCACCGGCGCAGCGTCGCAGAACGCGCGCCGGTCGCAGCCCGGCCCGTCCACAGCCCGGTGGTCTACGCCACGCCGCAGACGTCGAGGGCGAGCAGCGCCAGCGCGCGGGCGGCGGTGTGCACCTCCGCAAGCGGCACCCGCTCGTCCGCGGCGTGCGCGAGGCGCGAGTCACCGGGTCCGTAGTGCAGCGTGGGGATGCCCGCGCCGGCCAGCAGCCGGAGATCGCTGCCGTACGGCGCCCCCCAGCTCTCCTGGGGACCGCCACCGGCCCCGGCATGGGCCTTGCCGACCCGCTCGGCGAGGTCGCTGCCGGCCGCCAGCCGCCCGGGCGCGAACTGCCCGCCCCACCACTCGACGAGCACCGGGTGCGCCGCCAGCCACGGGTCCTCGGCGCACGCCTCGGCCACCGCTTCCTCGAGGGACCGGCGGGCGTCCTCGACCGGCTCGTCGAGCGCGACGCCGAGCCGTCCCTCGGCGACCAGCAGGTCGGGCACGGTGGAGGCCCAGTCGCCTGCCTCGACCCGGCCGACCGACAGCGGGTAGGCGATCGGCCAGCGGGCCATCACCGGGGCGACGTCGGCGTTGCGCCGGGCCTCGAGCCGATCCAGGGCGGCCAGCACGGGCAGGGCCTTCGTGATGGCGCTGACGCCCTCGGTCCGCCGCGACGCGTGGGTCGCGACGCCAGGCACCCGCAGCCGAAAGGTCAGCGCGCCGCCGTTGGCGGGCACGACGTCCAGCCCGGTCGGCTCGGACAGCACGCAGGCGTCGGCCCGCCAGCCGCGACGCAGGGTCGCGTAGGTGCCGAGGCCGCCGTCCTCCTCGCCCGGCACGCAGGCGAGCAGCACGTCGCCGCGCAGGGGGGCTCGAGCGCGACGTACCGCCTCGACCGCGGTCATCGCTGCGACGAGCCCGGCCTTCATGTCGCACGCGCCGCGGCCGTGCAGCTCGCCGGACACCACCGCGCCGGAGAACGGGTCGGGCCGGCTCCACGCCTCAGGGTCGCCGGTCGGGACCACGTCGACGTGACCGTCCAGCATCAGGACCGGCCCGTCGCCGCGGCCGGGCAGGCGGCCGACCAGCCCCCACGCCTCCCGTCGATGCACCTCGACGCCGGGGAAGTCCGGCTCGGCCATCAGCTCGGCGAGCGGGAGCTGCCAGTGGTCGACCTCCAGGCCGATGGAGGCCAGGTCGGCGGCGAGCCCGGCCTGGATCTCCACCTCCGCGTCGGTGCCGCCGACGCTGGGAACCTGGACCAGGGCGGCCAGGCGGGCCTCGGCGGCGGCCGCGGCGGCGTCCACCTCGTCGAGCACCCGGGCCGCCCAGTCGGTCACCGCGGCAGCCTAGGGGCGCGGCAGCCCGGGGGCGCGGCGGGCGGGACCGCGGCGAGCCCCGGGATGTGCCGGAGGGGACGGCCGCGACGGGGACCCGCCACGACCGCCCCCTCCGGGACGTCTCTCCAGATGCCTGACCAGGGTGCTGCTCAGGCCTTGCCGAGGATCCGGTTCAGCTTGGTGCCGCACACCGGGCAGATGCCCTGTGCCATGCGGCGGCCCGACTCGCTGACCTTGATCTCGCCGGTGAAGTCGCGCTTCTCCTTGCACTTCACGCAGTACGCGTCTCCGGTGTAGCTCTCAGCCACGGGGTCCTCCTCGGTCGTGGTTCGGCGTCCGGCCTTCGTGCCTTCCTCCCGGACCTGGAAACCACCCTAGAGCAGGCCTGAGCGTGAGCGTGGGAGGCGGGGTCCCCAGCGTGGGCCGAGCGTGGGGCGGCTGGCCCTCGAGCGGCCGGGTCGCCTGGGTAGCCTCGGCCCCGTGAGCACCCCCCACCTGCGCCTCCAGCGACCCTCCGACGGGGTCGCCCTGGTCACCCTGGACCTGCCCGAGCGCCGCAACATGATGTCGGCCGAGATGACCGGCTCCTGGGGCCGGGTGATGGCCGACCTGCGGGCCGACGCCTCGGTGCGGGCCGTGGTGGTGACCGGGGCCGGGTCGGCCTTCTGCTCCGGCGGGGACCTGTCCTGGATCGGTGGCGAGCCGGACGCGAGCGTGCCGGCCCTGCGGGACCGGATGATCGCCTTCTACCGGACGTGGCTCTCGGTGCGGGACCTGGAGGTGCCCACGATCGCCGCGGTCAACGGCGCGGCGGTCGGCGCCGGGCTCGCGGTGGCGCTGGCCTGCGACCTGCGGTACGTCGCCGAGGACGCCCGGCTGGGCGCCCCGTTCACCGCGCTGGGCATGCACCCGGGGATGGCGACCACCTGGCTGCTGCCCCAGGTGGCCGGCCTGGCCGTGGCCCGTGACATGCTGCTCACCGGGCGGATGGTCACCGGCGCCGAGGCGGTCGGGCTGGGCCTGGCCAGCCGTGCGGTGCCCGCCGACGACGTGCTGGGCGCCGCGCTCGAGTCGGCTGCGGCGGTCGCGGCCACCGCGCCGGTCGCCAGCCGGCTCACCAAGCGGGCGCTGGCCGGCGGCGGGCCATCGACGTTCGAGGCCGCCGTCGAGTGGGAGGGGCTGGCCCAGGCGGTCACGCTCGCATCGGCGGACCTGCAGGAGGGTGTGACGGCGGCGCGCGAGAAGCGCCCGCCCCGCTTCACCGGCCGCTGACGTCCCTCGAGTGGTGGCTTCTGGGGCACGGTCGCGCCATTCCGCGCCCCCAACATCCACCACCCGCGGCTCGGGAGGCCGGCGGACCGGCGGGGCCCGGTCCCGCAGGGGCTGGTCCGGGTCCCGCCGGTCGTGGAGGGGGAGAGGTGCCGTGGAGCCCGAAGCCCCCGGCCCGCACGGCCGGACGGCCCGCCTTCCCCTTGCGGACCTGCCGGCCGGTCGTCCCGGGGGCCTCGTCGCCGGAGACGCTAGGAGCGCCGCCGGGCCGCGTCAACGGGTCCGGCCGGATCCGCTGCCCGACCCTGTGGACGGCCTTGTGCAGCACCTGGGGACCAGGGGCCCCGGAGGTGTGGAGAACCGGTCGACAGCCCTGTGGACAGGCATGTGGATCAAGCCGAAACCCGCAGCTGACCTGCACTGATGGCGTCCACCTGCTGTGGATGGAAGAAAGTCGCTAGCGTTTCCGGCATGAGTCGGCGGGACCAGGCGGACCAGGCGGAGCAGCCTGCAGCGCTCTTCCCGGCCCCGGTGGAGGTGCGGCGGAGCACCCGGCGCCGGCGCACGGTCTCGGCCTACCGCGACGGCGACCGAACGGTGGTGCTCATCCCGGCCCGGATGAGCCGGGCCGAGGAGCGGCGCTGGGTGTCGGTGATGCTCGAGCGGCTGGCCCGCCAGGACGCCCGACTGCGCCCGAGCGACGACGAGCTGATGGAGCGGGCGCAGGACCTGTCCCGCCGCCATCTGTACGGCCGGGCCCGGCCGGCGTCGGTCCGGTGGGTCACCAACCAGGGCAGCCGCTGGGGCTCCTGCACTCCGGCCGACCGGACCATCCGGCTCTCGACCCGGCTGCAGGGCATGCCGTCCTGGGTCGTCGACTACGTGCTGGTCCACGAGCTCGCCCACCTGCTGGAGGCCGGCCACGGACCCGGCTTCTGGGCGCTGGTCGAGCGCTTCCCGCGCACCGAGCGGGCCCGCGGCTACCTCGAGGGCGTGTCGGCCACCGCCGAGCTCGGCCTGCGCGACGACGCCGACGACGTCGAGGCCGACGACGTCGAGGCCGGCGACGTCGAGGCCGAGGACGACGCGGACTACGAGGGCGACGACACCGACCGCACCGACGCCGGCGACCCGCCGGGCTGAGCGAGCACCCCCCGGGCCCGGTCCACCAGCCGGCCGATGTCGGCCACCACCCCCGGCGGCAGGGCGTCGACCGCGAACCACCGGACGTCGTGCGACTCCGCGCTCACGACCGGGTCGGCGCCCGGCGGCGCCACCGCGGCGTAGCGCACGTCGAGGTGCGTCCCGCACCGCCCGAAGGCCGACGACAGCTCGTGCGCGTCGAGGTCGACCGGCCCCTCGCCTAGCAGGCGCAGCCCCTCGACGCCGGACTCCTCGCGGCCCTCGCGCAGCGCAGCGTCCGCCAGGCTGCGGTCCGCCTCCTCGATGTGGCCGCCGAGCTGCGCCCAGAAGCCGCCCTTGCGGTGGTGGGTGAGCAGCACCCGTTGGCCG
>DATHAP010000038.1 GCA_035489715.1 Actinomycetes bacterium | reverse complement strand
TTGGACTTGGTGACCAGGCCGGCCTCGCGGGCGGCGGTGAGCACGGCGAGCGACCGGTCGAACCGGAAACCGGGGCGGATGCGCTTGAAGATGCGGGGGACGGTCTCGACGTTGTGGGCCAGCACCTCGGGCCGCGACTCGAACACCTCGGCCAGCAGGTCGGGCTTGCCGTTGAAGTCGGGGATCAGGTTCTCCACACCGGTGCCCGGGTTGAGCTGGTGGATGGCCCGCACCGTCTCGGCGTAGAGCCACGCGCCACCGTCGGGCAGGTCATCGCGGGCGACGCCGGTGATGGTCGCGTAGCGCAGGCCCATCGCCTGCACCGACTCGGCCACCCGGCGCGGCTCGTCGCGGTCGAGCGGCTGCGGCTTGCCGGTGTCGATCTGGCAGAAGTCGCAGCGCCGGGTGCACTGGTCGCCGCCGATCAGGAAGGTGGCCTCGCGGTCCTCCCAGCACTCGAAGATGTTGGGGCAGCCCGCCTCCTCGCACACCGTGTGCAGGCCCTCGCGCTTCACCAGCGACTTGAGCTCGGTGTACTCCGGCCCCATCGTCGCCCGGGTCTTGATCCACGAGGGCTTGCGCTCGATAGGGGTCTCCGCGTTACGGACCTCCAGGCGCAGCAGCTTGCGGCCCTCTGGTGCGGTGGTCACGCGTCCCAGACTACGTCAGCAGCCGAGGGCCTCCGGAGGACCTCGGCGAGGCGCTTCTCGACGTACGGCAGGGCGTCCGGCACCGTGACCGGTCGCCCGAGCTCGGCGGTCAGCGACGTCACCGTCGCGTCGGTGATGCCGCACGGCACGATGCGGTCGAACCAGGTGAGGTCGCAGTCGCAGTTGAGCGCGAAGCCGTGCATCGTGACGCCCTGCGAGACCCGGATCCCGATCGCCGCGACCTTGCGCTCGCCGCGGTCGTCGGACACCCAGACACCCGAGCGGCCCTCGACCCGGCCGGCCTCGAGCCCGAGGTCGGCGCAGACCAGGATCAGCGCCTCCTCGACCCGTCGCACGTGCCCGACGACGTCGACCGGCTCGGGCAGCGCGACGATCGGGTAGCCGACGAGCTGCCCCGGCCCGTGCCAGGTGATCTTGCCGCCGCGGTCGACGTCGACGACCGGGGTGCCGTCGACCGGGCGCTCCATGTCGAGGGTGCGCTTGCCGGCGGTGTAGACCGGGGGATGCTCGAGCAGCAGCACGGTGTCGGGGACGTCGCCGGTGACCCGGGCGGCGTGCAGGCGGCGCTGCTCGTCCCAGGCGTCCAGGTAGTCGACGAGCCCGGCGTGCAGCATCCGCAGGTCGTTCACGCTCCGAGCGTACGTCAGCAGGTCGCTGTGGCTGCGGGCCCGCGCGGCGCCGGCCGGTGCTGTGCCCTGCTGCCCCTACGCTTGCGCGGGTGCGTGACCTGCGCGTCGGACTGGTCGGCTACGGCATGGCCGGGCGGGACATCCACGCGCCGCTGCTCCGCGAGGTCGAGGGGCTTCGGGTCACCCACGTCGTGACGGCCAACCCCGAGCGGGCCGCTGCGGCCCGACTCGACGACCCGGAGGTGCGGGTCGTGGGGTCCACCGACGACCTGTGGGCGTACGCCAAGCACCTCGACCTGGTGGTGCTCGCGTCGCCGACCGGCGTGCACGCCGAGCAGGCGCGGGACGCGCTGCGGCGGGACGTCGCGGTCGTGGTGGACAAGCCGCTCACGGTGCGGGCGGTCGAGGCCCGCGAGCTGGTGGCGCTCGCCGCCGAGCGCGGGGTGCTGCTCACCGTGTTCCAGAACCGGCGGTGGGACCCGGAGCACCTGACGGCACGGGCGGTGCTGTCGTCGGGCGTGCTCGGCGAGGTGGTGCGCTACGAGGCGCGCTACGAGCGGTGGCGGCCGGTGCCGAAGCAGCGATGGCGCGAGCGCTGCACGAGCGAGGACGGCGGCGGGGTGCTCATGGACCTGCAGTCCCACCTCGTCGACGGGGCGCTGGACCTGTTCGGGCCGGTCGCCTCGGTCTACGCCGAGCTGGAGGCGCTGACGACCGTCGGCGACGACGTGGCGTTCCTCGCGTTGCACCACCTGTCCGGCGTCGTCAGCCACCTCGGGGCCACCTCGCTGGCGGGGGCGCCGGGCCCTCGGATCCGGCTGCTGGGTCGCGAGGCGGCGTACCTCGTGGGTGACGTCGACGGCGACCCGTCGGCGTTCGACGCGTGGCGTGACGCCGACGACGAGCACCGCGGCTTCCTGGTGCGGGGCACCGAGTCCGAGCCGGTGCTGCGCGCGCCGGGCCGGTGGGCGGACTTCTACCAGGGCGTCCGCGCGGCGCTCGTCGAGGGGGCGCGGTTGCCGGTCGACCCTGCGGAGGCGGCCGCCGTGATGGAGGTCCTCGACTCGGCGCGGACGTCGGCCCGGGACGGCGTGGTCGTCGACGTGGTCGAGCTCGAGCAGGACTGAGCCGTGGCGCGCCGGCCGCGGCGGCGCTACGTCCCGGTGAAGGGCATGTCCAGCTCGTAGACCCCCGCGTCGGCATCCATGGCGAGCCCGTGCAGGCCGAGCTCCTGCCCGCGGCGGAACACCCGGAGCATCGCCGGGTTGCTGGTGAGCACGTCGGCGGTGAGACCGCGGACGCCATGGGCCTTGGCGTACTCGACGGTCCGGCCGTGCAGGGCGGTCGCGACGCCGGTGCGCTGCCATCCCGGCTCCACCATGTAGGCCACCTCGGCGACCTGGTCGCGAGGGTCGACGTAGTAGCTGCTCGTCGCGACGATCCGCTCGTGCTCGGCCGGGCCGACGACCGCGGCGAAGGCCATCTCGGCGGTGTAGTCGACGTCGCACAGGTGGTCGGCGGCCTGGTCCGTGAGCGAGCGCAGCTTCTGGAAGAAGCGGGTCTGCACGTCGGTCTCGGGGAGCCGGTGGAAGAGCGCCTGCATGCCGGCCCGGTCGCGCGCCCGGGTCGGCCGCAGCAGCACCTGGCGGCCGTCGCGCAGCTCGATCCCACGCTCCTCGTGGACCGGGTAGGCAGTGCGGCTGCGCAGCTCCTGGTCGGCCGCCACGATGCCGCGCTCGCGCGCGGCCGCCAGCAGGTCGCCGCGGTCGTCGGGATGCGCGACCTCGATCAGCGCGACCGCCCGCTCGGCGACGGAGAGGCCGAAGAGGTACGCCGTCCCGTACTCCGTCACCACCCAGCGCACGTCCGACCGGGGAAGGGCCACCGGGTCGTCCGGGCCCAGGGTGGGGACCACGCCCGGCCGCCCGGCAGGGGTGCGCGACGCGAGGGCCACGACGGGGGTGCCGCGCCGCGCCCGGAGTGCGCCGCGGTGGAAGTCGGGGCCGGTGGCAACGCCGCCGTAGAGCACGCCGTCCAGCCGCTCGGTGCAGACCTGTCCCGACAAGTCGACCGAGAACGCCTGGGTCACCGAGACCATGCGGTCGTGCCCGGCGATCACGTCGGGGTCGCAGACGTGGTCGACCGGGTGCAGCGAGAACCGCTCGTCGGTGGCTAGCCGGTCGTAGAGCCGGCGGGTCCCCATCGCCCAGCTGGCGACCACCGGGCCGGTCACCACACCGGCCTCGACCAGGTCGACGACCGGGTCCGTGACGACGTCGGAGTGAACAGACAGGTCGCGGCGGTTGCGCAGGTGGCCCAGCATCTCGTGCGGCACCCGGCCGAGCCCCACCTGCAGGGTCGACCCGTGGTCGACCAGCCTGGCGACGTACCGCGCGATCTGCTCGGCGACCCCGGCGGTGGGCTCGTGGACGTACTCCGTCACCGGGGTGTCGACGGGCACCACGTGGTCGATGTGGTCGAGGGGGATGCGGGATCCGCCCCGGGTCGATGGCATCGCCCGGACCACCTCGGCGACGACCGTGCGGGCCGATAGCACCGCGGCGAGCGTCACGTCGACGGAGACGCCCAGGCTGCACGTGCCGTCTGCGTCCGGCGGGGCGACCTGCACCAGCGCGACGTCCAGCGGCAGGTGCCCGTCGGCGAACATCGCGGGCACGTCGGCCAGCCGCATCGGTACGTAGTCCACGAACTCGCGCGGCTGCAGGTCGCGCACGTCAGCGCCGGCGTAGAAGACGCGGTGCCGGTAGCGGGTGCGCGGCGGGTCGCCCACGCCGACGCGGTCGGTCAGCGAGTGCACGAGCGTCACGCCGGCCGGCGGGTCGGGCAGCTCCTCGAGCGCCCGCAACAGGGTCCGCGGGGTCGCGCACGCGCTGCCGACGAACACCGTGTGGCCCGGCCGGACCAGCCGGGCGGCCTCCTGGGCGGTCAGCGTCCGGTCGGCAGGCAGGGCCCCCGTCGTCGTGTTCACAGCACACCTCCTCCCGGCCCGACCGCGCCGGGCAGGAGCCGCGGCTCGATGCGGGTCTCGGTGACCGTGCCGTCGGGCGACCGCTCGACCCGGTAGGCCGCGGGGCCGGGCCGGTCGGACACCGCCTCCACCAGCTCAGTGCCCTCGTAGACGAGGCCGACGCCGTCGTCGGTGGCGTAGGAGAGTGGCAGCACCTCGTCCGCGACCAGCTGGTGCAGCAAGGGCCGGCGCTGGGCCTCGACGTCGTAGTGGACCCCGTTGCCGTAGGGCAGGAAGCCGAGGCCGCCGAGAGCCGGTCGCAGCGTGGGGCCGTAGCTGTCGGTCGGGCCGCCGACGTGCCAGCAGATGGAGCCTGCCGAGACCCCGGCGAGGACCACGCCCTCCTCCCAGCACTCGCGCAGGACCTCGTCGAGGCCGTGGACCCGCCACACGGCGAGCAGGTTGGCGACCGACCCGCCGCCGACCCAGACGACGTCCTGGGCCAGCAGGTGGGCCCGGACGTCGTCGACGTTGGGCATCATGAACAGCTCGAGGTGGCTGGCCCGGACGTCGAGCCCGGACATCGCCCGGTAGAACGCGGCGGTGCCGTTGAGGCTGTCGCCGGTGGCGGTGCCGACGTAGCACAGCCGTGGCCGCTCGGGGTTGCCGACGAGCTCGATCGCGTGGTCGATGATCGGGCCGGTGCGCCACTGGAACGCCCCGCGGTCCGTGGGCAGGAAGCCGCCGGAGGTCGCGAAGATCTTCATCGCCCCACCCTGCCGGAGATCGTGAGTCGTGTCGCGGGGAGGCCCCACGGTCTGTCGCCTGTGGACGACGGCGGCTGTGGACGACGCGGATCGCGCCAGGCTGGGCTCATGACCGATCCGGTGGCGCCGTTGGTGGCGGGCTACGAGGTGACCGGGCTGCTCGGCGCGGGGTCCGGCGGCGAGGTCTGGCTCGGGCGTGACCGCGGGACCGGGGAGCAGGTCGCGCTCAAGCGGGTACGTCCCGGAGCCGGTCTGGCCGCGCGGGACCGGCTGCGGCGCGAGGCGGCCGCGCTCGCCGGCCTGACCCATCCCCACGTGCTGCGCCTGCGCTCGGTCGTGGGCTGTCTCGACACGCCGGACGACCTGGTGCTGGTGCTCGACGCCGCGCTGGGCGGCAGCCTCGCCCGGGTCGTCGCCCGGCAGGGGCCGCGACCGGCCGGCCAGGTGGTGACCGTGCTGGTGGCGGTGGCCGACGCGCTGGCGGCGGTCCACCGGGCCGGCCTGGTCCACGGCGACGTCACGCCGTCCAACGTGCTGGTCGCCACCGACGGCCGACCGGTGCTGGGCGACCTGGGCTCTGCCCGGCTCGGCGGTGCCGAGCCGGTCGGGACGCCGGGCTTCGCCGACCGGACAGGCCCGAGCGGGCCGGCGACGGACGTGCACGGCGTGGCCGCGACCTGCGTGTTCCTGCTCACCGGCCGGCCGCCCTACGACCCGGCCGGTGTCCGCGTGCCGCCCGACGGTGACATCTCCGCCTCCGGCCAGGCGGCCTCGCGGCTGATGAGGGTTCTCGACGCGGCGCTGCACCCCGACCCGCGGCAGCGGCCGGACGCCGCCGGGCTGGCGCGGGCCGCCTTCGACGCGGTGCCCCCGGAGCCGCTGACGGTGGATCCGCTCGAACAGGCCGTCGGATCTGTCGCGGGGGCCGCCCAGAGCGATGCATCCCTCCTGGTGGACGGAACGCCGAGCGGGACCTCGTGGGGCGTGCCGATCACCCAGCTGTCCGCTGCCGGCTGGACCAGGGTGCCGGAGCACGTTCCGGGGGACCGTCTTCAGCCCGCCGCGGGGGGTTCGGCGCAGCGGCCCGGCCGGCCTCGCGGCGCCCATGCCCGGCCGCGTCCCGCCACGGCTCGCGCCCCTGCATCGGCAGCGCTGCGGCGGACCCGGTCGTGGTCCGCGCTGGGACGCAGCGGCGCGGCCGCGCTGGCGACGGCCGTCGCCGTCGTGCTGGCCGCGGTGACCGGCATCGCCTGGGCCGGCGCCGGTCCGGCGGCCTCCCCGGGGCGGCAGGTGACCGCCCCCTCCCCGCCGCTGCCGGCCTCGGCGTCGGCGGCGTCGGCGGCGTCGGCGTCGGCGGCGTCCCCGACGTCCCTGACGTCCCTGACGTCCCCGACGTCCTCGGTGACCGGCGCTCCCGGCCCGGCCGTCTCGAGTTCCGCCACGCCCTCGCGCGGCCGGGCGTCGACGCACGGGGCCGCCCGGCTCACCCCGGAGCACACCTGGTCGGCCCGGCTGCGTGCCCTGGACGAGAAGCGGTCCGCGGCGTTCGCCGCCGGCGACACGGACGCCCTGAAGCAGGTCTATGCCGACGGGTCACCGGCGCTGCGTCGCGACCGGCGCCTGGTCCGACAGCTCGCCGCCGAGGGTCTCCGCGCGGCCGGGGTGCGCCTCCGGGTGGTCCAGCTCCGGGTCGTGTCGACCGCAGGCCACAGGGTCCGGCTCGCGGTGATGGACGAGCTGGCGGCGTACCGGCTGCTGGACGCCCAGACGGGGTCGGTCGTCGAGCGCCGTCCTGGCCGCGGTCCGGCGCGCTGGGTGCTGACCATGGCCCGGCAGCCGGAGGGCTGGCGGCTCTGGGAGGTGACCCGTCGCTGACGTCGTCGACGCCCTGCGGGCTGCTGGCCTGACCAGGCGACCGTCAGGAGGTGGCGCGGGGATGCGCACCCGCGAGCGACTCGCGCAGCGCCGGCTCGAAGCTCGGGTGCGCGAACACGAACCCGGCGTCGAGCAGCCGCCGCGGCACGACGCGCTGCCCGCCGAGCAGGTCGTCCGCGAAGTCCCGGAACACCGCCTTGAGCGCGAAGCCGGGTGCCACCGCGATGGTCGGGCGGTGCACCACCCGGCCGATCGCCTCGGTCATGGCCGCGTTGGTCAGCGGCTCGGGTGCCGTGACGTTGACCGGTCCCTGGATGTCGTCGCGGTCCGCGACGAGACGCACGGCCCGCACGTAGTCCTCGAGCGCGATCCACGACCACCACTGGCGACCCGACCCGACCCGGCCGCCGAGGCCGAGCCGGAAGATCGGGAGCAGCCGGCTGCCGAAGATGCCGTCCTTCCCGGACACCACCGGGGAGGTGCGCAGGTGCGTGACCCGCGCGCTGTCCTCGGCCGGCCCGGTGGACGCCTCCCAGCGGCGGGCGACCTCGGCCACGTACGACGAGCCGATCGGGCTGCTCTCGTCGCAGACTTGGTCGCCCGGGTTGCCGTAGATCCCGACCCCGGACATCGACAGCAACGTCGGCACACCGGCGTCCGCGACAGCCTTGGCGATCGTCGTGGTGCCCTGCACCCGGCTGTCCATGACGACGCGCTTCTGCGCGGGCGTCCACGGCCGGTCACCGATGCCGGCTCCTGCCAGGTGCACGACCACCTGTGCGCCACGCACGGAGCCGCGGTCGACGGTGCCCGCTTCAGGGTCCCAGCGCGCCTCGGCGGGGGACGACGGCGTACGTCGCACGAGCCGGACCACATCATGACCGTCGGCCGACCACGACGAGTCGAGGGCGCGGCCGAGCAGGCCGGAGGCACCGGTGAGGACGACCTTCATGCCGTCTCCTTCCGCGGGTCGGTGTCCACCGGATGCCTCGCGTGCACCGGGTCACACCTGTGCTGGACCTCAGAGCCCCAGGTCGGACTCGAACGCGCCCTCCTCGAGCCGGGCCTTGATCGTGGTGAGGAACCGGGCGGCATCCGCGCCGTCGACCAGCCGGTGGTCGTACGACAGGGCGAGGTAGCACATCGATCGGATCGCGATCGTCTCGCCCAGGTCCGGGTCGTCGACCACGACCGGACGCTTGACGACCGCGCCGGTGCCCAGGATGCCGACCTGCGGCTGGTTGACGATCGGGGTGTCGAAGAGGGCGCCACGGCTGCCGGTGTTGGTCAGCGTGAAGGTGCCGCCGCCGAGCTCGTCAGGCCCGATCTTGTTGCCGCGGGTGCGGTCGGCCAGGTCGGAGATCTTGCGGGCCAGGCCGGCGATGTTGAGGTCGCCCGCGTCCTTCACCACCGGCACCAGCAGGCCTCGCTCGGTGTCCACGGCGACCCCGAGGTGCTCGGCGTCGAAGTAGGTGATCTGGCCGGCCTCGGTGTCGATGCTGGCGTTGAGCCGCGGGTGGGTCTTGAGCGCCTCGACGGTCGCCTTCGCCAGGAACGGCAGGTAGGACAGCTTGACGCCCTCGCGAGCCTCGAAGTCGGCCTTGGCGCGTGCCCGCAGCCGGGCGACCCGGGTCAGGTCGACCTCGACGACCGTCGTCAGCTGGGCCGACACCTGCAACGACTCGACCATCCGGGTCGCGATCACTTTGCGCAGGCGCGACATCTTCTCGGTCGTGCCGCGCAGCGGCGACGGGCCGCCATCCGGGCCGCCCTGGGCCGCGGGCTGGGACGCGGCCGCCGGCGCCTCGGCTGGTGCCTCGGCCGGTGCCTGCGCCTGGGCGGCCTTGGCCGCCTCGAGCACGTCCTGCTTGCGGATGCGGCCGCCGACCCCGGTGCCGCGCAGACCGGCGAGGTCCACGCCGTGCTCGGCGGCGAGCTTCCGCACGAGCGGAGTCACGTACGTCGCGCCGTCGCCGCCGGACTGCTGCTGCGCGGCGGGCTGGGTGGCCGGCGCCTGCTGTGCGGCCGGCTGCTGCGGGGCGGTCTGGGCGGCCGGGGCCCCCTGCTGCGGCGGCGGCGCCTGCTGGGGTGCTGGGGCCTGCTGCTGCGGGGGCGGCGCCGAGATCAGCGAGGGTTGCGGAGCCGGCGCGGACTGCTGCGCCGGCTGCTCCTGCTGGGCGGGCTGCTCCTGCTGGGCGGGCTGCTCCTGCTGAGCCGGCGCCTGCTGGGCCGAGCCGCCGCCACCGCCGATGAGCGCGAGCTGGGCGCCGACCTGGACCGTCTCGTCCTCCCCGACAAGGATCTTGGTCAGTGTGCCGGCCACGGGGGAGGGGATCTCGGTGTCGACCTTGTCGGTCGAGACCTCGAGCAGCGGCTCGTCGGTCGCGACCTCCTCGCCCTCCTGCTTGAGCCACCTGGTGACGGTGCCCTCCG
Source organism: Actinomycetes bacterium (assembly GCA_035489715.1). Classification (NCBI taxonomy): domain Bacteria; kingdom Bacillati; phylum Actinomycetota; class Actinomycetes; species Actinomycetes bacterium. The sequence goes on along the minus strand of DATHAP010000038.1, from coordinate 11,540 downwards.
TCACGCTCTCGCCGAGCGCCGGCATGGTCACCGGCGTGCCCTCGCCGCCCCCGCCCTGGTCGGCCGAGTCGCCCGAGGGCTGCGCGGGCCGCGCGGGCTGCGCGGGCTGCGCGGGCTGCGCGGGCTGCGCCGTCGACTCCTGCTGCTGCGGGCTCTGCGCCTGCTGGGGCTGCTCGCTCGGCTGCTCCACGTCAGCCGGGGCGGCCGGGTACTGCGCCCCGCCCTGGTCCTGCGCGGCCGCCGCCTGCTGCTCGCCCTGGTCCTGCGATGCGGCGGCCTGCTGGTCGCCCTGCTGCTGGGCCTGCGCCGGCTCGCCCTGCGCGCCCTCCTGTCCGCCGCCCGGCTGCTGCTCGCCCGACGACTGGTCCGACGACTGGCCCGACGACTGGCCCGACGAGTCACCGCCTGCGGCGCCGTCGCCGATCACGGCCAGCTCGGCGCCGACCTCGACGGTCTCGTCCTCGCCGACCACGATCTTCTGCAGCACACCTGCCGCCGGCGACGGGATCTCGGTGTCGACCTTGTCCGTCGACACCTCGAGCAGCGGCTCGTCGACCGCGACCTCCTCACCCTCCTGCTTGAGCCACCGGGTGACGGTGCCCTCCGTGACGCTCTCGCCGAGGGCCGGCATGGTTACCGAGTGCGACATTGCTCACGGGCTCCTTCTCGTCGGGCGATCCGGTCGGGCGCTGCGGCGGATCAGGTCGGTGTCGGACGCGTCGGCGGGTGCCAGGGGCTAGGGGTCGAGAGGTCAGGGGTCAGCCGTGGGCGTGCAGCGGCTTGCCGGCCAGCGCCAGGTGGGCCTCGCCGACCGCCTCCGTCTGGGTCGGGTGCGCGTGCACCAGTGAGGCGACGTCGTCCGGGTAGGCCTCCCAGCCGTAGATCAGCTGCGCCTCTGCGACCAGCTCGCCGACCCGGCTGCCGACCATGTGGATGCCGACGACCGGGCCGTCCTTCTGCCGGACCAGCTTGACGAAGCCGGCCGTCTTGAGGATCTGGCTCTTGCCGTTGCCGGCCAGGTCGTAGGTGAGGGTCTCGATGCCGTCGTCGCCGTACTTCTCCTTGGCCCGCGCCTCGGTGATGCCCACCGACGCGACCTCGGGCTCGGAGTAGGTCACCCGCGGCACGCCGTCGTAGTCGATCGGCGCGGGCTCGAGACCTGCCAGCCGCTCGGCGACCATGATCCCCTCGCCGAAGCCGACGTGCGCCAGCTGCAGCGTGGGGACCAGGTCACCGACCGCGGAGATGGTGGGGACGTTGGTCTGGCAGTGCGCGTCGACCTTGACGAAGCCGCGCTCCATCTCGAGGCCCACCTGCTCGTAGCCGAGCTCCTGCGACGTCGGGCCGCGACCGACGGCCACCAGCAGCAGCTCGGCCTCGATGGTCTTGCCGTTCTCCAGGGAGACCTTGACGCCGTTCTCCGACTTCTCGACCCCGGAGAACCGGGCCCCGAGCTCGAAGGCGATCTTGCGCTTGCGGAAGGCGCGCTCGAGCATCTTCGACGACTGTTCGTCCTCGAGCGGCACCAGGTGGGGCAGCGCCTCGACGATGGTGACCTCGGCGCCGAAGGACTTCCAGACGCTGGCGAACTCGCAGCCGATCACCCCGCCGCCCAGGACGACGACGGAAGCGGGGACCTTGTCCAGCTTGAGCGCCTGGTCGCTGGTGATCACCCGGGAGCCGTCGACGTCCAGGCCGGGCAGGCTCTTGGCGTACGACCCGGTGGCCAGGACGACGTGCCTGCCCTCTAACCGCTGCCCGTCGACCTCCACCGCGGTGGGGCTGACCAGCCGGCCCATGCCCTGCACGAAGGTGATCTTGCGGCTCTTCACCAGGCCCTGCAGGCCCTTGTAGAGCCGGGCGACGACGCCGTCCTTGTACTCGTTGACCGCGGGCATGTCGATGCCCTCGAAGCTGGTGCGGACGCCGAACTGCTCGCTCTCGCGGCTCGAGTCGGCCACCTCGGCCGCGTGCAGCAGGGCCTTGGTCGGGATGCAGCCGCGGTGCAGGCAGGTGCCGCCGAGCTCGCCCTTCTCGATCAGGGCGACCTTCATGCCCAGCTGGGCCGCGCGCAGGGCGCAGGCGTAGCCGCCGCTGCCGCCGCCCAGGACGACGACGTCGAAAGGTCCGTTCTGCCCGCTCTGGGTGCCGGCGCTGTCCGCCACGGCGCGCTCCTCGCGATCTGCACGTCCCTCTCGGGACCCTGGCTGGTTCGGTCCTCATCCTGTCACCGTTCGGAGCCGCCTGCGCACGCGGGTGATCCGACCGGAACGCTCTCCCTGTGCCCTACCGTTGCCGTGGCAACACGGGGTCTGGCGCCGGGGCTGCGAGCCCCGGGGACGAGGAGGGTGGCCGGTGCGGCTGTTCCGTCGCCGGGGACGTCCGGGGCAGGTGCGCCGGGCGGACAGCGCCGACGTCATGCACCTGACGACGTTCGCGCGTGGTCACACCGGCGTCGAAGCGTTCGTCGAGCCGCCCACGGCGGTGTCGACGACCACGGTGGTGTTCGTCGCCAACACCGGCGAGTGGACCCGCCGCCGGGTCGCCGACGCGCGCGTGGCCCACGAGCTGGCCAACCGCCTGGGCATCCCGTCCTACGACGCGGCCGTCGTGGGATACCCGCAGCGGATGCGCGACTGGAACGCCCGCAAGAGCGCCCGCCCCGACGCCTGAGATCGGCCGCTCGAGTCAGACGGCGCCGCGGGCCAGGTCCTCCGCCAGCCGGACCAGCGTGCGTACCCCGTGGCCGGTGCCGCCCTTGGGCGTGTAGTCGTGGGCGGTGCCGGCGTTCCACGACGGCCCGGCGATGTCGAGGTGCGCCCAGCGCTGGCCGTCCTTGACGAAGTCCTTGAGGAAGAGCCCGGCGACCAGCATGCCGCCGTACTTGTCACCCATGTTGGCGATGTCGGCCACCGGCGAGTCCATCGACGCGCGCAGCTCGACGGGCAGCGGCATCGGCCACATCAGCTCGCCGGCGGCGTCGGCGGCGGCACCGATGGCGGTGCGCAGGTCGTCGTCGTTGGCCATGATCGCCGCGGTCCGGCTGCCCAGGGCGACCAGCTGCGCCCCGGTCAGCGTGGCTACGTCGACGAGCACGTCGGGGCTCTCCTCGCCGGCCCGGACGAGGGCGTCGGCCAGGATCAGCCGTCCCTCGGCGTCGGTGTTGAGCACCTCGACCGTCTTGCCGCCGTACGTCGTCAGGACGTCCGACGGGCGCTGCGCCGTGCCGGACGGCATGTTCTCGGCCATCGGCGCCCACGCGGTGACGTTGACGTCCAGGCCGAGGCGGGCGACCGCAACGACCGCTGCGAGCACGGCCGCGGCCCCGCCCATGTCGGACTTCATCCACTCCATCGCGGCGGCCGGCTTGAGCGACAGGCCGCCGGAGTCGAAGGTGATGCCCTTGCCCACGAGGCCCAGGCTCGGCTTGCCCCGGCCGGCCTTGTAGGAGACGCGGACCAGGCGCGGCGGACGGGACGAGCCCTGGCCGACGCCCATGATCCCCCCGTAGCCGCCCTTCGTCAGGACCTTCTCGTCGAGCACCTCGACCGTCAGGCCGGCCTGCTTGGCCGCCGCGGTCGCCAGCGCCGCGAACTCCGCCGGCGGCAGGTCGCCGGGCGGCGTGTTGACCCAGTCGCGGGTCAGGTTGACCGAGTCGACGACCGCGGCCGCCCGGGTCACCGCGGCCTTGACGGCCCGGTCCCGCGGCGAGGAGGCCACCAGCGTGAACTTCTCGACCGGCGCCTTCTGCGCGGCCGAGGTGGCCGCCCGGTAGCGCGTGTAGGTGTACGCCCCGAGCAGCGCTCCCTCGGCGACGGCCGCGACCTCGGTCTCGTCCGCGGCCGGCAGCGCCAGGCCGACGTTGGCGGTGCCGGCGAGCGCGCGGGCGGCAGCACCGGCAGCCCGGCGGAGCACCTCGTGGGCGTACGTCGCGCCGGCTCGGCGGCCCGAGCCCTTGGGCGCTTCCCCCAGGCCGACGGCGACGACGACCGGCGCCGACACGGCGCCCAGCGAGGCGATCTTGGTGACCTCGTCGGCCTTGCCCGTCGCCCCGAGGGCGGCCAGCGTCGCGGCGAGCCGCCCCTTGAACGCCTTGTCGACCTCCTCGGCGCCGGCGGCCAGCGTGATGCCGTGCCCTCCCTTGGCGTCCGGGTCCTTGGCGACCCCCACCACGAGGGCGTCGACCTTGAGGCCGGCCGGCTTGCTGCTGGTGAGGGAGACGGTGCTCACAGGTGCGGTCCCACTTCTGGAGGCGGTCCGGTGCGTCGGGAAGGGCAAGGCTCGCGATGCTAGCGTCCGCCGGATGAGCGACCAGAACGGTGGGCTGCGGACGTCTCCGGTGAACGACCGGCACGTGGCGCTCGGCGCCAAGATGGCGGACTTCGGCGGCTGGTCGATGCCGATCGAGTACCCCGCCGGGGGCGTGGTGCGCGAGCACACCGCGGTCCGGGACGCGGTCGGGCTCTTCGACGTGTCACACCTAGGCAAGGCGGTCGTCCGCGGACCGGGGGCCGCCGGTTTTCTCAACACCTGCCTGACCAACGACCTGGGCCGCATCGGGCCCGGCCGGGCGCAGTACACGCTGTGCTGCGACGACCCGACCGGCGGCGTCGTCGACGACCTGATCGCCTACTTCCGGGCGGACGACGAGGTCTTCCTCATCCCCAACGCGGCCAACACCGCCGAGGTGGTGCGCCGGCTGCAGGCGACCGCGCCCGAGGGCGTGCAGGTCGTCGACCTGCACGAGCGGCACGGCGTGCTCGCCGTGCAGGGTCCGCGCAGCGACGACGTGCTCGGTGCGCTCGGCCTGCCGCACGGGCACGGCTACATGTCCTTCGAGGCGGTCGACTGGCGCGGCATGGAAGTCGTGGTCTGCCGCACCGGCTACACCGGCGAGCGCGGCTACGAGCTGGTGCCGCGGTGGGAGGACACCGTCGCGGTGTGGGACGCCGTGCTCGAGGCGGGCGAGCCCTTCGGCATCCGGCCGTGCGGCCTGGGTGCCCGCGACACGCTGCGCACCGAGATGGGCTACCCGCTGCACGGCCAGGACCTGTCGATGGACATCACGCCGGTCCAGGCACGCACCGGCTGGGCGGTCGGCTGGAAGAAGGACGCCTTCTGGGGACGCGACGTGCTGCTCGCGGAGAAGGAGGCCGGGCCGCGCCGCACGCTGTGGGGGCTGGAGGGCCTCGAGCGCGCGATCCCGCGGTCGCACATGTCAGTGGCGTCGGCGGACGGCGCAGCGGTCGGTGAGGTGACGAGCGGGACGTTCTCGCCCAGCCGCAAGGTCGGCATCGCCCTCGCCCTGCTCGACCGCTCGGTGACGGAGGGGGACGAGGTGTCGGTCGACGTGCGCGGCCGGTCCGCGCGGTTCCGGGTCGTCAGGCCGCCGTTCGTGGCCGCCTCCCCGGCATGACCGGCGACCGGTCGGCCCGCCGGGCGGGCACCCGGGTGCTGCTGCTCGGGATGATGGGCGCCGGCAAGACCTCGGTCGGCGAGGAGATCGCGGCGCGCACCGGCTGGGCCTACCGCGACAACGACTCGCTGGTCGGTGAGCTCGCCGGGCTGCCCACGGCCGAGCTGCTGGAGCGGGACGGGGTCGACGCCCTGCGCGACACCGAGTCCGCGGCGCTGCGACGGGCGGTCGACGACCCGGGGCCGCTGGTCGCCGGCGTCGCCGGGGGAGTCGTGGAGCGGGAGGCAGACGTCGAGCTGCTGCGACGTACCGACGCCCTGGTCGTCTACCTGCACGCCCCCCTCGACGTGCTCGTGGAGCGGGTCGGCGACGGCGGCGGGCGCCCCTTCCTGCAGCCCGACCCGGCGACTGCGCTGCGGCGGCTGTTCGATGGACGGGAGCCCCTCTACCGCCAGGTGGCCGACCTGGTCGTCGACACCTCGCAAGGCACCCCCGCCGACCACGCCAGCCAGGTGCTCGCAGCCGTGCCTGCGTGATCGTTTGCGGCAGGGCCGGCCGCGACACGCCGACGCCGCGGCGTGTCAGCGGGCCCGACGTCGCAAACGACCATCAGGTCGCGGCGAGCTCGGCGGCGGCCCGCAGCACCGGCACGGCGAGCAGGGCACCGACCCCGTCCTCCTGGCGGACCTGCAGGTCCAGCACCGGGTCCAGCCCGAGCCGGTCGAGCGCGACGGAGTGCCCCGGCTCGGGGCTGCGGTGGGACGCGAGCCACCAGTCGGCGGCGCGGAAGGCCATCCGCTGCGCCAACAGCGCCGCCGCCGAGGTCGCGACGCCGTCGAGCAGCACCGGGGTCCGTCTCGCCGCGGCGCCGAGCAGCAGGCCGGTCGCCGTCGCGAGGCCGGGACCGCCGACGGCGGACAGCAGGCCGACATGGTCGCCGAGCAGCGGCCGGCCGCGCCGCATCGTGTCGCGGACGACAGCGGCCCGCCGCATCCACAGCGCGTCGTCGAGCACCGGACCGCGGCTGGTCACCGCCGACGCGTCGCGCTTGGTCAGCAGGCCGACCAGCGCGGACGCGACGGTGCCCAGCCCCCGGCCGGCGGCCGCGAGCACGATCGCGTCGGTGCCGGCGTCCGCCTCCGCGTCGGCCAGCGCCACCCCGGCGAGCAGCGCCGCGAGGGTGTCGTCGACGGTTGACGCGTCGGTGGTGTCGACCCGTGCCGTCGTCCCGTCGAGCAGCAGAGGGCGTACGTCGACATCGACTCCCGACGCCACCCTCGCCGGCGCCGAGTCCCCGGCGACGGTCGCCCGCACGAGCTCCTCCGTCGACCCGGCGGGCCGGGCGGACACGCCGGCGTCCGCGACGCCGTGGTCGGCCCCGAGCAGCAGCATCCGCACCCGCTCCAGCGGCCGCACCGTGCCGGGCTCGTCCGGCGACTGCACGCCGGCCACCCACACGCCGAGCTCGTCGAGGCGGCCGCGGGCCGGCCGGGCGAGCAGGCGCTCGCGGGCCGCCAGCCGGGACTGCCCGTCCGGCCGGGTGATCGCCGACAGCACCGCGTCGACGCGCTCCCTGGCGGCGGGTTGCTCGGCCGCGGTGCCGCTGCTCACCGGGCGTCCTCGAAGCGGCCGACCGCGCCGAACTGCGCCCTGCGCCCGGCCCGGCGCAGGGCGCGCAGCACCGGCCGGGCGGTGAGGGCGACGAGCACCGCGGTGGTCACGGCCCGCGGGATGTCGAAGCCCAGGGAGGTGGCCAGTGTGAAGGCGAGGAAGCGGCCCAGGTTCTCGGTCACCGGGTCGCCGGCGACGTAGGACAGCTGGCTCTCCAGGCCCACCGCGAAGGGCCACAGCTGGAGGTTCATCAGCAGCCCGTAGAGCAGGCCGGCGACGGCGCCGTAGGCGGTGAGTATCGCGACCTCGGCCCGCCCGCGCAGCGGGGGCAGGCAGCCGGCGAGGAAGCCGACCCAGCCGGCCGCGATCATCTGGAACGGCAGCCACGGACCGACCCCCGCCGTGAGCAGGGCGCTGGCGAACAGCGTCACCGACCCCAGCACCAGCCCGAACCCGCGACCGAGCGCCCGGCCGGCCAGCACCAGGAGGAAGAACACCGGCTCGAACCCGGCCGCGCCACCGCCGAGCGGCCGCAGCGCCGCCCCGACCGCGGCCAGCACGCCCAGCACGGCGACCGCCTTGGCGTCCATGCCCCCGTCGGCGACCTCGGCGAGCACGACCGCCAGCAGCAGCGGCAGCAGCGCCACGAACAGCCACGGGGCCGTCGCGTTGCCGGCCAGGGCGGACCCGGGCTCCACGACGAGCGGCCAGCAGAACGCCACCACGCCGAGGGCGCTGACGACGGTCAGCGCGACCGCGGCCCGGGGACGGACCCGGACCGCCGCGGGCAGCCGCGGCGGACGGCGGACGGCGACCTGGCTCATGCCGCCCCCGTCATGCTCGTCGGTGTCATCGCGCTCATGTGCTCACCCGGCCCGCAGGGCGTGCGCGACCTCGGCCACGGTCAGCCACGGCTGCGGCGCGAGCACCTTGGCGACCTGGGGGGCGAAGGCCGGCGACGCGACGACCACCTCACGCGACGGACCGTCGCTGACGACCTCGCCGTCGGCGAGCACCACGGTGCGGTCGGTCAGTGTCGCCGCGAGCTCGACGTCGTGGGTGGCGAGCAGGACGGCGTGCCCGGCCGCGGCCAGCCGGCGCAGGACCCCTACCAGCCGCTCCTTGCCGGGGTAGTCCAGGCCGCGCGTCGGCTCGTCGAGCAGCACCAGCGGTGGCCGCCCGGCGAGCACGACGGCCAGCGCGAGCGCCAGCCGCTGTCCCTCGGACAGGTCGCGCGGGTGGGTCGCCGGGTCGACGCCGGGCACCAGGTCGGCGAAGACCGCCAGCGCCGTGCCAGGGGAGGCATCGGCGTCGCCGTCGGCGGCCCGGCACTCCTCCGCCACACTGTCGGCGTAGAGCAGGTCGCCGGGCTCCTGGGGCACCATGCCCACCCGGCGCACCAGGTCAGCGGCTGCCAGCGCGTGCGGGTCGGCGGCGTCGGCAGCGTCCGGCCCGACCCGTATCGTGCCGCCGTCCGGCCGGCGCAGCCCGACCAGCGCCGACAGCAGGGTCGACTTGCCGGCACCGTTGCGGCCCATCAGTGCGACCACCTCGCCGGCCCGCAGCTCGAGGTCCACCCCGCGCAGGGCCGGGCGGGCGGCGGGCGCGCCGTACCGCACGACGACGCCGGACGCCGTGGCGACGACCGGCGCCGCCAGGGGGACGACGTCTGGTCTGGGGTGCGTCGGGCGTACGGCCGACAGCCGCTCGGACAGGTCGCGCGACCGGCGGCGGGCGTCGCGCACCGACAGCGGCAGCGGCGACCAGCCGGCCAGCCGGCCGAGCTCGACCACCGGCGGCGCCACCGGGGCGGTCCGCATGACCTCCGCGGGCGGGCCGCTCAGCACCGGGGCGCCCCCGCCCGGCACGAGGACGACCCGGTCGGCGTACTGCACGACCCGCTCGAGACGGTGCTCGGCCACCAGCACGGTGACGCCGAGGTCGTGCACCAGGCGCTGCAGCAGCGCCAGCACCTCCTCGGCCGCGCCCGGGTCCAGCGCCGAGGTGGGCTCGTCGAGCACCAGCACCCGCGGGTGCGGGGTGAGGACCGAGCCGATCGCCACCCGCTGCTGCTGCCCCGCGGACAGGGTGGTCAGTGGCCGGGCCCGCTCGCCGGCCATGCCGAGGACGTCGAGCACCTCCTCGACCCGGCGGCGCATCACGTCGGGCGCGACGCCGATCGACTCCATGCCGTAGGCGAGCTCCTCCTCGACGGTGTCGGTGACGAAGCCGGCCAGCGGGTCCTGGCCGACCCAGCCGACGACGTCGGCCAGGTCGCGCGGCCGATGGTCGCGGGTGTCGCGGCCGTCGACGGTGACCCGGCCGGTGAGCAGGCCTCCGGTGAAGTGCGGGACCAGCCCGTTGACGCAGCGCAGCAGGGTGGACTTGCCGGAGCCGGTGCGGCCGACGACCAGCGCGAGCTCGCCCTCGGGGATCTCCAGGTCGAGGCCGGACAGCACGGCGTGGTCGCTGCCCGGGTAGCGCACCGACACGTGCTCGAAGCGGATCACCGGTCACCACCGAAGTCGTCCGGCGCCGGGGCCAGCCAGGCCGGCAGGGCGGCCACCAGCAGCCCGGCCACTGCCAGCAGCGGCAGGGTCGGCACCACCAGCGGTGACGTGGAGGGGTTCATCGCGTCCGGCGACACGGTCGACGCGACGACCGCGGTGGCCGCGGCGGTGACGCCGCAGGCGCTGACCAGCCACTCGGGCAGCCCCCATGGGTCGGGGCGGTAGCGGCTGCGGGTCGAGCGCCGGCCACCCAGCCACAGGCCGACGGTGGCGGTCGCCGCGCCGAGAGTCAGCAGCGGCAGGCCGAGCGCCACCGGCGACTGCGCGTCGAGCAGCCCGTAGAGACCGGCGCACACTCCCAGCAGACCGGCCAGCGTCACCGCGCCGGACCCGGCCCGGTGCACGTGGGCGTCGCTGGTGGCCGTGCGGCCGAACCCGCGGGCGTCCATGGCGGCGGCCAGCTCGACCGACCGCTCGAGCGCGCCCTCGAGCACCGGCATCGCGACGCCCCTCAGCCCGCGCAGGCCGGTGTGCCTACGCCCGCGCAGCCGCCGCGCGGCCCGCACCCGGGTGACGCCCTCGAGCAGCTGAGGTGTGAATGACAGCGCCACCACGACAGCGACCCCCACCTCGTAGAGCGCACCCGGCACGGCCCGGAGCAGCCGGCGCGGGTTGGCCAGCGCGTTCGCGGCACCCACGCAGGCCAGCATGGTGGCCAGCTGCAGCCCCGCGTACACCGCACCGGCGACGCCCTCGAGCGTCACCTCGCCGCCGAGCCGCACACCCGCCGCCCAGTCCGGCAGCGTCACCTCGGGCAGCGTGACCAGCACGTGGCCAGGCACCGGCGCACCGAACAGCGCCGCGAAGACCACCCTGATCGCCACGACGGCGATGCCCATCCGCAGGTAGAACCCGTAGGCCCGGCTCCACGGCGCCTGGGTCCGCCGGGCGGCAACCACCCAACCCGCGACGGCGAGCACCAGGCCGAGCAGCAGCGGGTTGGTGGTGCGGCTCGCGGCGGCCGCGAGCCCGGTCGCCCAGAGCCACCAGGCACCAGGGTGCAGCGAGCGCAGCGGCCGCAGCGCGGCCGGCACGGACGGCGTGCTCTTGGCGCGCGGCGCCGTGACCGTCACGGCCCGCCTCCTCGGCGCGTCCGGGCCAGCGCCGCCCCGCCGAACACCGCGATCAGCCCGCCGCCGAGCGCGACGCCGGCCCAGGTCAGCGCGCCGTCGTCGTCCGCGGCCGCCTGCGACGCCACGGCGGACTGGGACGGCGTGGCGGGCGCGGAGTTCTCGGCCGGCGGGCTGCTGACGGACGGGATCGTGGTGGTGGAGGTGGACGTCGGCGTGGGCGTCACGGTGGTCTCGGGTGACCGGCTCGACGACGTACGTCCGGAGGCGCTTCCCTCGGCGGACTTCGACGACGACTGCTCCGGGGACGGGGCCTGCCTGGTCGTACGGTCGGGGTTCGGCGTGGTGCTGGTCGGCCGCGGCTCGGCGACCTGGGGGCAGATCTGGCGCAGGGCGATGTCGGGGGGCTCGCGGCGGCCGCTGTCCTGCCAGACCCAGGCCTCGGTCGCGCCGGGTGCCGGGTCGTGGGTGGCGGCGCCCTCGGTCGCGTAGACCCACCGGCTGGAGCCCTTGGCCCGCCACCAGTAGGACCAGTAGGTGTCGGTCGAGGTGTCCGAGCACGCGGGGACGCCGTCGATCTGGCAGACCTGGCCGGGCTGGCGCGGGACGAACGCGTAGCCGTAGCCGGCCTTGGTCAGCGCCTCGAGCCCGCTGTCCGGGTCGCCCGTCGCGCAGCCGGTGGAGAGTCCGGCACCGAGCAGCCGGGCGTCGACGACCACGCCGACGCACGGCTCGGTCGCCGCAGCAGGGGCGGCCGGGCCGGCGAGCGGGCCGAGGCCGGCCAGCGCCGCCGCGGCGAGTGCTGCCGCGAGGCGCCGGCCCGTCCTGTGCCTGCTCATCGAGATCGCCTGCCGGCCGTGCCCGTCATCCGTG
>DATHAP010000037.1 GCA_035489715.1 Actinomycetes bacterium | reverse complement strand
ATCGTTGCATGAGACGAGGACACCACCCGCACACCGGCCCGCACGGCGCCGGGCAGGACACCGGCCGGGCCGACAGCACCGAGCTGGCCGGCGCGGTCCGCGGCTGGTTCACCGGCCGGCTGCCCCAGGGCTGGTTCACCGGGCCGGTCGAGGTCGAGGTCGACCGCGAGGAGATCACCGTCGTCGGCACGCTTGCCGACCCGCAGGTCGCCGCCGACGCGAGCGACGCCGAGCGGGCGGCCGCGGCCGAGGGACGGGCCCGGCAGTTCCGCGAGAGCACCCGCGAGGAGCGGATCTCGATCGCCCGGGAGGCCGAGCACCGGTTCGACCGCAAGGTCGCGTGGGGTGTGCGGGTCGGCGCGGAGCGGCTGCTCTTCACCCACCTCGCGGTCCCGGTCATGACCCGGCTGCGCCAGCCGGAGCGGATGGTGCTCGACACCCTGGTCGGTGCGGGCGTCGCCCGGTCACGGTCCGAGGCGCTCGCCTGGTCGGTGCGCCTGGTCGGCCGGCACGCCGACGAGTGGCTGCGCGAGCTGCGTGCCGCGATGGAGGAGGTCGAGCGGGTTCGGGCCCAGGGCCCGGACGGCGAGCCCGAGGGCGCTGGCGGGTCAGGCGGGTCCGCGGACGCGGGTCAGTAGCAGGTCAGCTGTACGTCGTCAGGGACACCGCCACGTAGTGCACGGCGTAGGCCCCGAGCGTCAGTGCGTGGAAGACCTCGTGGAAGCCGAACCACTGGGGCGACGGGTTGGGTCGCTTGAGGCCGTACACGATGCCGCCCGCGGTGTAGAACAGCCCGCCCACCGCGAGCAGAGCGACGACCGCCCAGCCCCCGGCGTCCAGGATGTCGCCGAGGTAGAACACAGCGACCCAGCCGAGCCCGATGTAGACCGGCGTGTAGAGCCAACGCGGTGCGCCGACCCACAGCACCCGGAAGGCGATGCCACCCAGCGCGGCCGCCCACACGATCCAGAGCAGGGCCGTGCCGCCGTCGTTCTCGAGCAGGATCAGGCTGAACGGGGTGTACGTCCCGGCGATGATCAGGAAGATGTTCGAGTGGTCGAGCCGCTTGAGCCGGCGCTCGGCCTTCGGTGACCAGTGGCCGCGGTGGTAGAGCGCGCTGATGCCGAACAGCAGCGAGGCGCTGGCGGCGTAGATCGCCGTCGCGACGGTCTCACGGGTGCCGTCGGCGAGGACGACCAGCACGATCCCGGCGGCGACAGACACCGGGAAGGTGCCGGCGTGCAGCCACCCGCGCAGCCTGGGCTTGACGGTCCGCGCCAGCCGGTGCACCTCGTCCTCGAACGAGTCGACGACTGTGCGCGGGTCGGGGGCCATCCGCCCACGGTAACCTACGCGCCCGTAAGTTACCAACCGGTAGGTTAACGGCGGGTCTAGGGTGCTGCCCGTGCGCGACCTGCTGTACGGCTTCTACGCGCGGCGCCTGGAGTCCGCGCTGGACCACGAGCAGATCCCGCGCCACGTCGGGGTGATCCTGGACGGTAACCGGCCGTGGGCCAAGGCCTCCGGGGCGCCCAAGTCGCGCGGCTGGCGGGCCGGCGCGGACAAGGTCGAGGAGCTCCTCGGCTGGTGCGAGGAGATCGACGTCGAGGTCGTCACCCTGTGGCTGCTCTCGACCGACAACCTCAACCGGCCCGACTCCGAGCTGCGGCCGCTGCTGGCCATCATCGAGCGGCTGGTCACCGAGATCGCCGGCACCGGTCGCTGGCGGGTGCTGCCGGTCGGCGCCCTGGACCTGCTCCCCGACGAGACCGCGCGGATCCTCAAGGACGCCGCCGACCGCACCGCCGACGTGCCGGGCCTGCACGTCAACGTCGCCGTCGGGTACGGCGGTCGGCGCGAGATCGCCGACGCGGTGCGCTCGCTGCTGCAGGAGCATGCATCCAAGGGGACGACCATCGAGGACCTCGCGCAGCTGCTCGACGTCGAGCACATCGCCGAGCACCTCTACACCAAGGGCCAGCCCGATCCCGACCTGGTCATCCGCACGTCGGGCGAGCAGCGGCTGTCCGGCTTCCTGCTCTGGCAGAGCGCGCACTCCGAGTTCTACTTCTGCGAGGCCTACTGGCCGGACTTCCGCAAGGTCGACTTCCTGCGGGCGATCCGGGCCTATGCGGCCCGCGGGCGTCGCTTCGGGGAGTGACGTCCTGCGGCGGCCGGGTGACGCCTTGGTGAACGCCCGCGTGTCGGGGCGAGACCGGCGCGACGCGGGCGTACCGTCCGGACCAGCGGACGGCATCCGCGCCGGACGCTCGGGAGGCCCACTCCGTGCTGATGCGCGAGCCAGTCACTGGCGCAGGGGGAGGGGCCGGCGCCCGGCCCCAGGGTCGGGTCCCGGTCACCACCCACGTCTGAGGGGAAACCTTCGTGGCAGCTGCCGACCGTCCGCGCACCTTCGTCCTCGACACCAGCGTGCTGCTCGCCGACCCGTTGGCCATGCTGCGCTTCGACGAGCACGAGGTCGTCCTCCCGGTGGTCGTGATCACCGAGCTCGAGGGCAAGCGGGCCCACCCCGAGATCGGCTACTTCGCGCGCCAGGCGCTGCGCCTGCTCGACGACCTGCGGGTGCGGCACGGCCGGCTCGACGCACCCCTCCCGGTGGGGGAGGTCGGCGGCACGGTGCGGGTGGAGCTCAACCACACCGACCCCTCGATCCTGCCGCCGGGCTTCCGGCTGGCCGACAACGACTCCCGGATCCTCGCCGTCGCCCGCAACCTCGCGGCCGAGGGCGCCGACGTGACACTGGTGAGCAAGGACCTGCCGATGCGGGTCAAGGCCTCGTCGGTGGGGATCACCGCCGAGGAGTACCGCGGCAAGGGTGTGGTCGAGTCCGGCTTCACCGGCATGGCCGAGGCCGTGGTCCCCGCGGAGTTCGTCGACAGTCTCTACGACACCGAGCGGGCCGACCTGCCCGAGGCCCGCGAGCTCCCGTGCCACACCGGGCTCGTCCTGGTCTCCGAGCGAGGCAGCGCCCTGGGCCGGGTGACCCCGGAGAAGCAGGTTCGGCTGGTCCGCGGTGACCGCGACGCCTTCGGGCTGCACGGCCGCTCGGCCGAGCAGCGGGTGGCGCTGGACCTGCTGCTCGATCCCGACATCGGCATCCTGTCGCTCGGTGGGCGGGCCGGCACCGGCAAGTCCGCACTCGCGCTGTGCGCGGGGCTCGAGGCCGTCATGGAGCGTCGCCAGCACCGCAAGGTCGTCGTGTTCCGCCCGCTGTACGCCGTCGGCGGGCAGGACCTCGGATATCTCCCGGGCAGCGAGTCGGAGAAGATGAACCCCTGGGCGCAGGCGGTCTTCGACACCTTGGGCGCCCTGGTCACCGGCGACGTGGTCGACGAGATCATGGACCGCGGCATGCTGGAGGTGCTGCCGCTGACCCACATCCGCGGCCGCTCGCTGCACGACGCGTTCGTCATCGTCGACGAGGCGCAGTCGCTGGAGCGCAACGTGCTGCTCACCGTCCTGTCCCGGGTGGGTCAGGGCTCCCGGGTGGTGCTCACCCACGACGTGGCCCAGCGCGACAACCTGCGGGTCGGCCGCCACGACGGCGTCGCGTCGGTGATCGAGGCGCTCAAGGGGCACCCCCTGTTCGCGCACGTGACTCTGACCCGGTCCGAGCGGTCGCCGATCGCGGCCCTCGTCACCGAGCTCTTGGAGGACCTGCCGGCCTGAGGCGGCCCTGTCCGGCACCGCCGACGGGGTGGCCTGATCACCCTGGGTGACCACGTCGTACCGAGGATGTCCCGGTGACGTCGGTCACTCCGGCACGCCGGTGTGAGGGAGAACACGGCGTCTGCGTTGGCTTTCCGCCCCTGCATGGGTCATGGTCGACGGGACAGACCCCGCGTGGGGTCGTCACGTTCCTGTGACGCAGAGTGACCGGCCAGATCCGATCGCCGCCCACGCCGCTCCATGGCCGACCACCGCCGTGGCCCGGGGTGACGCCAGCCGGCAGCGCATGAGGGTGCCGGCCGACGCCGGAAGGACCGAACGTGAAGAACCGGATCACGATCCGGGGGACTGCCATGGCTGCGACGGCCGTCGTCGCCGCAACCGGGCTGACGGGTGTCGTCGCCGGCACCGCCGGGGTCAGCGCGTGGGGTGCGGAGAGCACCGTGACCCGCATCGGCGACCTGCCGCCCGAGGCGTCGGTGAGCCGCTCCGTGGTCCCGGCCGGCGAGCGCGCCCTGCAGATCGAGAAGAAGCACAAGCGCCAGGCGGCCCGCGCCGCTCGGCTGGCCCGCGCGCGGGCGACCCGCGAGGCCCGCGAGGCCGACGAGGAGCGCGCGTCTCGGGCCCGCAGCTACGGCAGCGACCCGCGGGGCGTCGCGGCGGGCCTCGCTGCGAGCCAGTACGGCTGGGCTGCCGACCAGTTCGGCTGCCTCGACGCGCTGTGGACCCGCGAGTCCGGCTGGGACCCGCACGCGCAGAACCCGTCGTCGGGTGCCTACGGCATCCCGCAGGCGCTACCTGGCTCGAAGATGGGCGCCTATGGCAGCGACTGGGCCGACAACCCCACTACCCAGATCCGGTGGGGCCTGGCCTACATCAGCGGCAGCTACGGCACGCCGTGCGGTGCCTGGTCCGAGTTCCAGTCCCAGGGCTGGTACTGACCCACCGCGCCGCGGTGGCGCGTCCGCCACTCCACGTGGCCGACGAGCCAATGACGCGGCAGCGTCAAGGGTGCGTCATGCGCAGCACGTCGAGCGCCTCATCGAGCTGCTCCTCGGTGAGGTCGCCGCGCTCGACGTAGCCGAGGTCGACGACCACGTCGCGGATCGTGCGCCGCTGGGCCAGTGACTGCTTGGCCACCTTCGCGGCCGCCTCGTAGCCGATGTAGCGGTTCAGCGGCGTGACGACCGACGGCGACGACTCGGCGTACTCGCGGCACCGCTCCTCGTCGGCCTGGATGCCGTCGACGCACCGGTCGGCGAGCAGGCGCGACGCGTTGCCGAGCAGCCGCACCGACTCGAGCACGTTGCGCGCCATCACCGGCATCATCACGTTGAGCTCGAACGCGCCGGACGCCCCGGCCCAGGCCACGGCCGCGTCGTTGCCGACCACCTGCGCACAGACCATCAGCGTCGCCTCGGGCACGACCGGGTTCACCTTGCCCGGCATGATCGACGACCCCGGCTGGAGGTCGGGCAGCCGGATCTCGGCCAGTCCGGTCCGCGGTCCCGACCCCATCCAGCGCAGGTCGTTGCAGACCTTCGTCAACGACACCGCGATCGTCCGCAGCTGGCCGGACAGCTCGACCAGGCCGTCGCGCGCACCCTGCGCCTCGAAGTGGTCGCGCGCCTCGCGCAGGGGTAGCCCCATGTCGTCGGCCAGCAGCTCGACCACCGCGGCCGCGAACCCGGGAGGGGTGTTGATGCCGGTGCCGACGGCGGTGCCACCGAGCGGCAGCTCGCCGACCCGCGGGAGCGTGGCCTCGACCCGCTCCACGCCGCGCGCCACCTGGGCCGCGTAGCCCGCGAACTCCTGGCCGAGCGTCACCGGCGTCGCGTCCATCAGGTGAGTGCGGCCCGACTTCACCACCGTCGACAGCTCGGCCGCCTTGCGCGACAGCGCCGCCTCGAGGTGACGCAGCGCCGGCACCAGGTCGCGCACCACGGCGCGCATGGCGGCGATGTGGATCGCCGTGGGGAACACGTCGTTGGACGACTGCGAAGCGTTGACGAGGTCGTTGGGGTGGACGTCACGTCCGAGCTGCCTCGCGGCAAGGGTCGCGATGACCTCGTTCGCGTTCATGTTGGTCGACGTGCCGCTGCCGGTCTGGAAGACGTCGACCGGGAAGTGCTCGTCGTGGTCACCGCGCGCCACCTCGGCGGCCGCGTCGTGCACCGCCCGCGCGACGTCGGCGTCGAGGACGCCGAGCCGCCCGTTGACGACGGCGGCAGCGCCCTTGACCGACGCCAGGGCCCCGATCAGGCCCCGCTCGACCGGCACCCCGGACACCGGGAAGTTCTCGACCGCGCGCTGGGTCTGGGCCCGGTAGAGCGCGTCACGGGGGACCCGGACCTCGCCCATCGAGTCGTGCTCGGTGCGGTAGGCGGTCCGGTCAGTGCCGGCGGCGTTCTCGGCGTTCTCGGCGTTCTCGGTCATGCCGACTTCCTACCCCACGGGAGCAAGACGGGCGGCCGGCCGGGTCGCCAGGCCCGTGCCGACCGCCCGGCGGGCCTGCCGACCGCTCCCCTGCGCCGGTCGAGCAGGTCCGCCCGTGCCCCCGTGTCCCCGTGCCCCCTGATGCAGCGCCCCCCAGCACCGCTGCGCCCATCGTGGCGTGCGCGACGCAACGGGCACATGGGGCAGACCACCTCAGATTTCCGCCTCGGGTACCTCAGACGGTCGTTGACGCGGCGACCGTCCGCCCGGAACGGTGGGGCTTGTGCCGAAGCGACCGGGTCTGGTGGGGCGTGCCGACGAGCTCGCCCGGCTCTCCGGACTGGTCGAGGACGCCGCCGGCGGCCGGCCCGGCCTGGCCCTGCTCAGCGGAGAGGCGGGCGCGGGCAAGACCCGTCTGCTCGACGAGCTGGTCCTGAGGGTGCCGCGGCGCACCCTGGTCTGCCGCGGGACCGGGGTGGGCTTCCTCGGCGGCCGGATCCCCTACGCGCCGCTGATCGCCGCCCTGCGCTCGCTGCTCGCCCGGCTGCCCCGGGAGGACGTGGCGCGGGTGCTCGGCCCCGACCCGTCGGAGCTGGCCATCCTGCTTCCCGAGCTGGGACCGAGGGGGGAGACCGCCAGCGACCAGGCCCGGCTGATCGCGTCGGTGTCGTCGGTCTTCGACCGCGCGGCCGAGCTGCGGCCCACGCTGCTGGTCGTCGACGACCTGCACTTCGCCGACGTCGCCAGCCTCGAGATGCTGGCCTTCCTGTGCGCCGCCCTCGACCAGCAGCGGCTGGCGGTCGTCGTGGCGTACCGCCCCGACGAGGCACGCGACGCGCTCGGCGACTGGATCGCCGACCGTCGGCGGGCGCGCGACGTCCGTGAGGTGCCGCTCGGTCCGCTGTCGCTCGACGAGGTCGACGAGCAGCTCAGCGACCTGCTCGGCTCACCCGCGCAGGAGGTGCTGGGCGCCCACCAGGTGGCCCGGATCCACGCCCGCTCCGGCGGCAACCCCTACGCGTCGGAGGCCCTGATGCGGGCCGCGCTGGCCGGCGACGTCGACACCCTGCCGGCCAGCCTGCGCGAGGTCCTGCTCGGCCGCACCCGCGACTGCAGCCCCGCGACGGTCGACCTGCTGCGCCTCGTCGCCGTGACCGGCGAGCGAGTGACGCCCGCCTTGCTGCACGACGTCGCCGCCCGGCGCTGGCCCGGCGACGAGCTCGACAAGGCGGTCGACGAGGCCGCGCGCGCCCAGCTGCTCGTCGTCGAGGCCGACGGCTGCCTGTCGCTGCGCCACGCGCTGCTCGCGGAGGCGCTCTACGCCGACCTGCTCCCCGGCGAGCGCCGCACGCTGCACGGCCTGCTCGCGGACGCGCACGAACGGGTGGACCGCCGGGCCGCGGTCATCGCCGAGCACGCCGACCGCGCCGCCGACCCGCCGCGTGCCCTCGTCTGGTCCTACCGCGCGGCGAAGGAGGCCGAGGAGCTCGACGCCTACGACGAGGCGCACCGCCAGTACGACCGGGTGCGCCGGCTGTGGCCGCTGGTCCCGGACGCCGAGCCGCTCGTCGGCGAGGAGGAGGTCGACGTCTTCGCCATGGCCGCCAACATCGCGGCGATCTGCGACCACGACGTCACGGCCGTGGAGATCATCGAGCAGGCGCGGTCACGGCTACAGGCCTCGCCCGACGTCGACCCGGTGCGGGTCGGCGTCCTCGAGGCGCAGTACGCCCGCTTCCTGCTCGACGCAGGTCGGTCCGACGCGGCGCTTGTCGCGGCCCGCCGGGCGGTCGACCTGGTGCCCGCCGAGCCACCCTCGCCCGGCCGCGCCGTCGTCGTGTCCGGGCTGGTGCACGTCATGGACTGGGTCGGCGGCGGCTCCGACCTGGAGCCGCTGGCCGGCGAGGCGGTCGACACGGCGCGCGCGATCGGCGACCCGGCGACGATCGCGCGGGCGCTCGTCAGCCGCTGCACCGTCCGCCACCTCGACGAGTCGACCATCGCCGACGCCGAGGAGGCCGTGCCGCTAGCACTGCAGGACGGCAACGCCGAGCTGGTCGGCCAGACCTACAGCAACCTGGCCGACGTCCTCGGCTGCCACGCCCGTGGCCGCCGCGGCGTCGACGTCGCCGTCGAGGGCGTCGCCGCCGTCCACGAGCGGGGGCTCGGTATCCGCTACGGGTCCTGGCTGAGCGCCCAGGCGGCGGAGATGTGCATCACCTACGGCTGGTGGGACGAGGCCGAGTCCTACCTGTCGTCGGCCATGCAGTTCACCCGCCACGTGCACGGCTCGAACCGCGACTACGCCCTGGTCAACCAGGCCCGGCTGGCGGCCGTCCGCGGCGACTGGGAAGGGCTCGACACCTACCTCGGCGACCTCTCCAGGCTGCCTCCGATCCTCGACCTGCTCCGCTGCGAGGCAAGGGCCGAGGGTCTGCTGTGGCGCGGCGACCCCAACCCGGCGCTGGCCGAGGTGGTCGGCCACGCCGAGGTCCTCACGCCCCGGCTGACCGCGCTGGCCGCGCCGCTGGCCTGGCTCGGGGCCCGCGCGCTCGCCGACGTCGTCGAGGGCCGCCGGGCGGGCGGGCAGGACGGCGACCGGAGCGCGTGGGCTCAGACAGAAGAGACGGTGCGCGGGCTCGTGGCGGCTGCATGCGGCCCCGGTGCGCTGCCGGGCTACCGGCCGGCGCAGCTGCGGCTGCTCTGCACCGCCGAGCTGTCGCGGCTCGACGCCGATGACGATCACGATGCGGCGCGGCCGTGGCACGCGGCGGTGGAGGCGCTCGTCGGCGTCGAACGTCCCTACCTGACTGCGTACGCCCGATGGCGGCTCGCCCAGGCGCTCGTGGGGGCCCGCGACCTGACCTCGGCGGCACCCGTGGTCCGTGCGGCGCACGACGAGTCCGACCGGCTGGGGGCCCGGCCGCTCAGGGACGCCGTGACAGCGCTCGCGCGGCGTACCCGCATCGACCTGCGGCACCCCGTTTCGGTCACCGAGTCGCGTGCATCCGGAGCGGTCGCGTCGCTCACCGCGCGGGAGCGGGAGATCCTCGGCCACCTCACGGCCGGGCGCACCAACGGCGAGATCGCCCGCGCGCTGGTGATCAGCACGAAGACGGCGAGCGTCCACGTCTCCAACATCCTGCGCAAGCTCGGGGTGACCAGCAGGTACGAGGCCGCCGAGCTCGGCGAGCGCCTGGGTCCGGGCTGATGGGGCTGACCGGGCCGGCCGGGCTCAGGAGGGTGGGGAGCCGATGGTGAGAGCGACCGGGCGGGCCGTCTCGGCGAAGAAGTCGTTGCCCTTGTCGTCGATGACGACGAAGGCCGGGAAGTCCTCCACCTCGATCCGCCAGACCGCCTCCATGCCCAGCTCGGCGTACTCCACGACCTCGACGCTCTTGATGCAGTCGTGCGCCAGCCGGGCAGCCGGGCCGCCGATCGAGCCGAGGTAGAAGCCGCCGAACTGCTGGCAGGCGTCGGTCACCTGCTGCGACCGGTTGCCCTTGGCCAGCATGACGAAAGAGCCGCCGGCCTCCTGGAACGGCGCGACGTAGGAGTCCATCCGGCCGGCCGTCGTGGGGCCGAACGATCCGGACGCGTAGCCCTCAGGCGTCTTGGCCGGTCCGGCGTAGTAGACGGCGTGGTCCCGCAGGTACTGCGGCATCTCCTCGCCGGCGTCGAGCCGCTCCTTGATCTTCGCGTGGGCGATGTCGCGGGCGACCACCAGCGGGCCGGACAGCGACAGCCGCGTCTTCACCGGCAGCTTCGTGAGCTCGGCGCGGATCTCGGTCATCGGCCGGTTGAGGTCGATGCGCACGACGTCGGTGTCGCCGACGCCGTCCAGCTGCTCGTCCGTGGTGTCGGGCAGGAAGCGAGCGGGGTCGCGCTCGAGCTGCTCGAGGAAGACGCCCTCCGGGGTGATCTTCCCGAGCGCCTGGCGGTCGGCGGAACAGGAGACGGCGATGGCCACCGGGCACGACGCGCCGTGTCGCGGCAGCCGCACGACGCGCACGTCGTGGCAGAAGTACTTGCCACCGAACTGCGCGCCGATGCCGAAGCCGCGGGTGAGCTCGAGCACCTGCTGCTCGAGCTCTATGTCGCGGAAGCCGTGGGCGGTGGGCGAGCCGGTCGTCGGCAGGGCGTCGAGGTACTTGGCCGAGGCGTACTTCGCCGTCTTGAGGGCGTACTCCGCGCTGGTGCCGCCCACGACGACCGCCAGGTGGTACGGCGGGCAGGCCGACGTGCCGAGCGACCGCAGCTTCTCGTCGAGGAAGGTGAGCATCCGCTCCGGGTTAAGGACGGCCTTGGTCTCCTGGTACAGGAAGGACTTGTTGGCGCTGCCGCCGCCCTTGGCCATGAACAGCAGCTCGTACACCGGGTCGGGGCCGGACGGGGTCGCGTAGATCTCGACCTGCGCCGGGAGGTTGGAGCCGGTGTTCGTCTCGTCCCACATGGTCAGCGGGGCCAGCTGCGAGTACCGCAGGTTGAGCCGGGTGTAGGCGTCGTAGACACCGCGGCTGATCGCCTCCGCGTCGTCCCCACCGGTGAGGACGCGCTCGCCCTTCTTGCCCATGACGATGGCGGTGCCGGTGTCCTGGCACATCGGCAGCACGCCGGCCGCGGCGATGTTGGCGTTCTTCAGCAGGTCCAGCGCGACGAAACGGTCGTTGCCGCTGCTCTCCGGGTCGTCGACGATCCGGCACAGCTGCGCCAGGTGCGCCGGCCGCAGGAAGTGGGCGATGTCGTGCATTGCCTCGTCGGTCAGCCGGGTGAGCGCCCCGGGAGCCACCCGCAGGAACCGCCGGCCGCCGGCCTCGAACGTCTCGACGCCCTCGTCGGTGACGAGCCGGTAGTCCGTCTCGTCCGGGCCCAGCGGGAGCGGCTCTGAGTAGGTGAACTCCGGCACTGGTCCAGCGTACGGCCGTGCCCTACCGTGCGGACATGAGCGGTGACCGTGCCCCCGGCCGGAGCTCGACCGAGCCGGCGAGCAACCACCTGGACGAGGACCCCGAGGCCCTCGAGGACCCGGTGCACCGCGGCGACGCCACCCACCAGCACGACGCGCACCTGAAGGAGGCCGCTGCGCGTGCCGAGGCGGCGGCGAGGCGGGACGGCACGGCCGCTGCCGGCGGCTGAGACGACGGGGAGCACGCATGGCCTTCGGGGGATCGGGGAGCCGGACCTGGCGCGCCGTGGTGCTGCTGCCGGTCGTCACCGGGGTGACCCTCGCGGGCTGCACGCTCACGGGCGACGGCGACGGGGACACCCGGGTGCGGTCGGCCGCGCACGCCCAGGTCGATGGTGCGGAGGATCTGCGGGCCGGGGGGCACCGCTTCGCGGTGCGGTGCGCGGGTGACGAGCACGACCCGCCGGTGCTCCTCGTCTCGGACCTCGCGACGCCGATGGAGCGGGACTGGGACTCCGTGCAGGGACGCATCGGGGCGTCCGCCCGGGTGTGCGCCTACGACCGACTGGGCGTCGGCGGCAGCGGGCGGGCACCGCAGTCGCAGACCTTCGACGACATGGGCACCGACCTGCGGGCCGTCGCCGACGCGCTCGGGCTGGAGCCGCCGCTGCTGCTCGTCGCGCACGGGATCGGTGGCATGGTCGCGGTCACGGCGATGCAGCAGGACCCCGACCTGGCCGGCGGCCTGCTGCTCCTCGACGCACCCGGTCCCAGCTACCCGCAGGCCGTGCTCGACACGCTCGCCGGCTTGCGGCGTGCCGCACCCGAACGGGACAGCTGGGCCCGGCTGCTGCGGCCCGAGAGCAACCGGGAGCACCTGGACGGCCGCCGGGCCTTCGCACAGGCGCAGGCCTTCCGCTCGCTCGGGGCGGTGCCGATGGTCGCCCTGACCCACAGCATCGCCGAGCACCTGCCGGGCGCGCCGCCGCGGCGGCAGGCCGGCCTCGAGTCGGCCTGGGAGGCCGGCCAGAACAGGTGGCTCGCGCTCGCCGCCGCCGGGCGGCTGGAGCGGGTCGACCTCGCCGGCCACGACATCGCGGCCGACCAGCCCGACGTCGTCGTCGACCGGGTGCGCGAGCTGCTCCCGGCCGGCGGCTGAGACGAAGCGGGCGCCGCACTGCGCCGCTTGGACCCGCCGGGGCTCAGCGAGCGGCGGAGAGCCAGCGGACCACGTCGGCCGCGTGACGGTCGGGCGGGAAGACCGGGTACCAGACGTGGCTCACCCGGCCGTCGTCGACGAGCAGGGTCAGCCGCCTGACCAGCGTCTGGCCGGCCGCCAGGAAGGTGGGCAGCCGGGCGGCGCGCGTCAGGGCCAGCGACACGTCGGAGAGCAGCGGGAAGGGCAGCCGCAGCCGCTCGACCGCCTCCTGCTGGTAGGCCGTCTCCTGGGTCGACAGCCCGAGCACCGTCGCGCCGAGCGCGGCGAGCTCGGCGTGGTGGTCGCGGAAGCCGCAGGACTCCGGGGTGCAGCCGCGCGCCCCGGGGATCTGGTCCCAGTCGGCCACCAGCGGGTCCTCGCCTGGGACGCCGGTCCGCGGGTACGCGTAGACGACGGTGCGCCCCGGCCGGGTCGCCAGGTCGACGGTGCTGCCGTCGGTGGCGGCGAGCGGCACCAACGGCAGGTCGCCGCCGAGCAGGTGCGCTGCGGCGCCGTCGTCGAACGGCGCTGGAAGTCCCGGCGGGAGGACCTCGGGGTCGTGCGCGGTGCCGCTCACCGAGTGCTCACCACGTCGCGTGCATCAGGACGCTGGCGGCGTCAGGTGCCCGGCCTCGAAGTCGATGGCGGAGTACGCCCTCAGCTTGTCCAGCCGGTGCTCGCTGCGGATCACCCGTGTCGTCCCGCTCCGCGACCGCATCACGATGGACTCGGTGCGGACTACCCCGCCGCTGTAGCGGACGCCGCGCAGCAGCTCGCCGTCGGTGATGCCGGTCGCGACGAAGAACACGTCCTCGCCGGACACCAGCTCGTCTGTGACGAGGACCCGCGACAGGTCGTGGCCGGCGTCGAGGGCCTCGGCTCGCTCGTCGTCGTCCTTGGGCCACAGCCGGCCCTGGATGACGCCGCCGAGGGACTTGATGGCGCAGGCGGCAACGATGCCTTCCGGGGTGCCGCCGATGCCCATCAACGCGTCAACACCGGTGCCGGAGCGGGCCGCGGCGATGGCGCCGGCGACGTCGCCATCCATGATGAATTT
>DATHAP010000036.1 GCA_035489715.1 Actinomycetes bacterium | reverse complement strand
CGGGTGCCATCTCCAAGACGGTCAACCTGCCGGAGACGGCGACCGTCGAGGAGATCGAGGACGTGCACTTCCAGGGCTGGAAGCTCGGCCTCAAGGCACTCGCGGTCTACCGCGACAACTGCAAGGTCGGCCAGCCGCTGTCCGACGGTGCGGCGAAGACCGCCGACGCGCCCGCGGAGGCGGCCGTCGAGAAGGTCGTCGAGTACCGCGCGACCCGCAAGCGGCTGCCGAAGAAGCGCCCGGCGCAGATGACGTCCTTCGCGGTCGGCGGTGCCGAGGGCTACATGACGGCGTCGTCCTACCCCGACGACGGTCTCGGCGAGATCTTCCTGAAGATGTCCAAGCAGGGGTCGACCCTGGCCGGCGTCATGGACGCCTTCTCGATCGCGATCTCGATCGGCCTGCAGTACGGCGTCCCGCTGGAGACGTTCGTCTCGAAGTTCGTCAACATGCGCTTCGAGCCGGCCGGCCTGACCGACGACCCCGACGTCCGGATGGCCCAGTCGATCATGGACTACGTCTTCCGCCGCCTGGCGCTGGACCACCTGGACTTCGACACCCGCTCCGCCTACGGCATCTACTCCGCCGAGGAGCGGTCCCGCCAGCTCGAGACCGGGTCCTACCTCGCCGACGAGTCGGACGAGGAGGTCGAGGAGGAGCTCGAGACCCTGGCCCAGTCGGCGCCGGTGACCGAAGCGCCGACGACCGAGGCGAAGCCCGTCGACGCCGAGTCGGCCGCGGTCAAGGAGGCGCCGGCCCAAGCGCACTCGTCGGCCGAGCTGCTCGAGGTGATCACCGGCCAGGTGTCCGACGCCCCGCTGTGCATGACCTGCGGGATCAAGATGCGCCCGGCCGGCTCCTGCTACGTCTGCGAGGGCTGCGGCAGCACCAGCGGCTGCAGCTGACGCTCGGCACGGTCATCCGTCCCGGCCCCCCACGTGGGGCCGGGGCGGACCCGCGTCAGGGCTGCATCCGAGGGTCCTGCGTCGGGTCGGCGTAGACGGCCGGGCAACCGTGGCCGATCGCCTGCGGACGCAACTCGTAGTGCCAGGGTTCGTTGGCGTAGACCTCGCACAGTCCGTATCCGGCGCCGTGCACGGACAGCCATGTCATGGCACCGGCGGGCCCGATGTCGACACCGTCACCTGACACGTGCGGCGACGTGTCCGCGGTGGCGACCCAGCGCGCCGCCTCCTGCTCCGAGCCGTACCTCGAGACCGCATCACGAAGCAGCTGGTCCTGGTAGTCGGGTGACCGCCAGCCGCTGTTGACGTACATCACGACGCCGTCGCCGGCGGCATCCCTGGCCGCTCCGCGCAGGGCTCGGAGCAGGTTGGGGTCGAGGTTGCCCACACCGCGATACCCGTCATCGAAGACCGTCACGGCGTCCGGCAGGACGCCGTCATCCTCGGTGGCTGCCACACGGGGGTCGCCGCGAAGCAGATCGCCGAACGAGGCTGCGGAGGGTCCGGAGCGAGCGACCAGGACCGCGACGATGCCGGCCACGACGAGCAGGCCGACGGCCGTGGCGGACGGCCCGGACGACGCCCGGGACCTCGTCCCAGCTCCTAGCGGGTGACTCACACGGCAAGCCAAGGCGGTGGGCCGTTGTGCTCTCGTATCCGCATTTCCTTACGTCGGCGATTTGCGGCGGCTCGTAGCATCGAGCGCATGCGGGTGCTGGTCGTCGAGGATGAGCCCTACATGGCAGAGGCGATCCGCGACGGGCTGCGGCTGGAGGCGATCGCGGCCGACCTCGCCGGTGACGGCGACACCGCGCTGGCGCTGTTGAGCGTCAACGCCTACGACATCGCGGTGCTCGACCGGGACATCCCAGGGCCGTCCGGCGACGAGGTCGCCAGGAGCATCGTCGCCTCCGGCACCGGCACGCCGATCCTGATGCTCACCGCTGCCGACCGGCTCGACGACAAGTCGTCCGGGTTCGGGCTCGGAGCCGACGACTACCTCACCAAGCCGTTCGAGCTGCCCGAGCTCGTGCTGCGGCTCAGGGCGCTCGACCGCAGACGCGGGCACAACCGGCCACCGGTGCGGGAGGTGGCGGGCCTGCGTGTGGACCCGTTCCGCCGCGAGGTTCACCGCGACGGTCGCTACGTCGCGCTGACCAGGAAGCAGTTCGCCGTGCTCGAGGTCCTCGTCGCCGCCGAGGGCGGTGTCATCAGCGCCGAGGCGCTGCTGGAGCGGGCGTGGGACGAGAACGCCGATCCGTTCACCAACGCCGTGCGCATCACGGTCTCGGCCCTGCGCAAGCGGCTCGGCGAGCCGTGGCTCATCGTGACGGTGCCAGGTGTCGGCTACCGGATCGATACCGGACCGGCGGCCGCGTCCGGGACCGGAGCCGAGCGTGGATAGGGAGCCCGGATGGAGCGTGCGGCTCAAGCTCACGATCAGCTACGCCGGTTTCCTCATGGTCGCCGGCACCGTGCTGCTCGCGGTCGGGTACTTCTCTCTCTCGCGCGGCGCACACCCTGGCGTGATCTTCATGGTGCGCAACCACGCCGACCTCCTGCGCGCCTTTGCCCCGACAGCGGCCGTCGTGCTGGCCTTCCTGCTGGTGTTCGGTCTGGTGGGCGGGTGGATCCTCGCCGGCCGGATGCTCGCGCCGCTGGCCCGCATCACCGACGCCACCCGCACGGCTGCCAACGGGTCGCTCTCCCACCGGATCGAGCTGGCCGGCCGCAAGGACGAGTTCCGAGAGCTCGCCGACGCCTTCGACGCCATGCTCGCGCGGCTCGAGGCGCACGTCGCGGAGCAGCAGAGGTTCGCAGCCAACGCCTCCCACGAGCTGCGCACCCCGCTGGCGATCACGCAGACCCTCCTCGACGTCGCCCGCAACGATCCGGACCGCGACGGCGGTCAGCTCGAAGAGCGGCTGCGCGCCGTCAATGCACGGGCGATCGGGCTCACCGAGGCGCTGCTCCTGCTCAGCCGCAGCGATCAGCGCTCCTTCACCAAGGACCACGCCGACCTGTCCCTGATCGCGGAGGAGGCCACCGAGACCCTGCTGCCTCTCGCCGAGAAGTACGGCGTCACCATCCGGACCACCGGCGATCTCACGACCGTCCTCGGGTCGCCCGCCCTGCTGCTGCAGATGACCACGAACCTCGTGCACAACGCCATCGTCCACAACCTGCCCGCACACGGCACGGTGCGTGTCGCCACCAGGTGCGGCCCCGAGCACGTCGTGCTCACCGTCGAGAACACCGGCGACGCGCTCGCTCCGGCGCTGGTGTCGACCCTCACCGAGCCCTTCCAGCGCGGGACCGGACGCCAGCGCAGCGACGACTCAGGCGTCGGGCTCGGCCTTGCCATAGTCGAGAGCATCACCAAGGCCCATGACGGACAGCTCACGCTCACGCCGAGGTCTGCCGGGGGACTGCTCGTCAGGGTGCAGCTGCCGGTCGCGGCACCGCCTCCTGGACAGACGGCGACGCGGCGCAGCGCCCGGGCCGGGCACACGGCCGACAGGTACGACGAACCGGTGGGACCGCAGCAGGCGTCTTAGGGGCACAGTGGTTCCGACACCGGTCAGTCGCGGCGACGCACGGCCGCTGGTCTTGCGTGCGCGATCGCCTCGGCTGCCGTCGTCGCCGCTTCGGTGACTGACATCGGGAGCGACCGGTCGGAAGCCGTCGACCCGGTCGCGCCGTCGTCGAGCAGCCCGAAGCCGTCCACGTCGTCCACGGTGACCAGCCCGCAGGCCGAGCCGTTTACCGGTCCGGCGAGCTGGACGGCGTACACCTCGCGGGAGTACGGCTTCCGGATCGGCTATGCAGCTGGTCAGAAGTCGACCTCGGTGCGGCGCAGCGCGCTCTCCGGGTCCACCGCCGACAGGTAGCCCGCACCGGCCGGCCGCTTCTCGAAGTGCAGGTGGCAGCCGTCGGGCGCGGCCAGCTTCCCCGACCGGGCGACGACCTGCCCCGGTCGGACCCGCTCACCCGGCCGCACGAGCAGCCGTCGGGCGTGGCCGATGACGTAGTCGAAGCCCCCGGACCGGATCTTGAGCGGGTACCGGCCGTACGCCGGACCGACGTTCGGCTGCACGACGCGGCCCTTGACCGCGGACCGGATCCGGGTGCCGCACGGCATGAACATGTCGATCCCGTGGTGCTTGCCGGGGCGGGCCCGCGGACACGACGTGTCGCGCGGGTAGTACGGCGCACGCGTGCAGCCGAACGGGATCATCTCCTGCCAGGCACCCGCGTACCACGGCGAGGCGTAGTAGCGGTGGTCGCTCGTGTAGACCGTGTCCGGGTCGGGCGAGGGAGGGGTGTCCCCTGCCATTACCGCGGTCGCTCCCGGCCCGCTCGACACCGCAACGACGGCCACGAAGGCGACGCCGGCGACGACATGGCGGGCCAGGCCGCTTCTCCGCTCCGTCACACCGTGACAGTAGGCCTCGCGTCGGCGGTCGAGGTCACACCACCGATAGGGCAGAATTGGCTGATCACGGCGCCGGCCCCGGCGTCTCACGCCCGCGACACCCGGAGATCACCCACCGTGCCACTTCGCCGTCCTCTGATGCCGCTGCTGGCCGCAGCCCTCGTCGCCCTCCCCCTGCTCGGCGGTTCGCCGACCGCCAGCGCGGCGGGCACCGCGACGACCGGGCTCACGGTGACCAGCAAGGCGGCCGGGGCGACGGCCTGGCCGATCGCCGACCCGGTCAAGGTGACCGTCTCCGGCGGCACCCTGGTGTCGGCGACCCTCACCGGGGCTGACGGGCGGCAGGTCCGGGGCACCGCGGCGCCGACCACCTGGACGAGCACCGGCACGCTGGTTCCTCGCTCGACGTACACGCTCCACGCGGTCGCCGTCGACGCGCTGGGACAGCAGGCGGTCCTGCACGACACGCTGCGCACCGGCGCCCCGGCTCGGGTGCTGCGTGCCACGATCAGCCCGTCCGGCCGCACCGTCGGCGTCGGCCGGCCGCTCGTCGTGACGTTCAACCACGACGTACGTCGCAAGGCCGAGGTCGAGAAGGCACTGCGGGTCCGGACCAGCAAGGCGCTCGCTGCGGCCTCGTGGTCCTGGACGTCCGACCGCACGGTGCAGTTCCGTCCGCGCGGCTTCTGGCCCGCGTACACCCGGGTGTCGGTCGCCGCGGACCTGCGCAAGGTGCACGCCGGCCCCGGCCTGTGGGGCCTGCGCGACACCGACACCGGCTTCCGGGTAGGCCGTGCCTTCGTCATGCGGGTCTCGAACGCCAAGCACCGGATGGTCGTGCGCAAGGACGGCGAGACGATCCGCACGTTCGGCGTCTCGATGGGCAAGGCCGGA
>DATHAP010000035.1 GCA_035489715.1 Actinomycetes bacterium | reverse complement strand
TCTCTACGGCGACCTGGTGCAGCGCACGGTGGCGGCCTCGGCCCGGCGCCGGCTGGCCCGCGCGACGCCGTCGCTGTCGGGGTTCGTGCTGCTGCTTGCGGTCCGTGGGCGCACGCCCGAGCTGGCCCATCACACCGTGCTGTTCCCGGACGACTACGACGCGGAGTTCGACGCCGTCTTCGGCCGGGACGCGCGGCCGGTCGAGGACCCCACGCTCTACGTCTGCTCCCCCGACGACCCGGCGATGCGGCCGGAGGGGCACGAGGCGTGGTTCGTCCTCGTCAACGCGCCGCGGCACGGCTCCGGACCGGGGTGCGTCGACTGGCGCGCGCCGGGGCTCGCGGAGTCGTACGCCGCCCGCCTGGTCGACCGGCTGGCCGAGCGCGGGCTGGACGTCCGCGACCGGCGGCTGTGGCACGAGGTGCGAACCCCGGCCGACCTCGCGGAGGCGACCCGGTCGCCGGGCGGAGCGATCTACGGCACGTCGTCCAACGGTGCGCGGGCAGCCTTCCTGCGGCCGGCCAACCGGTCGCCGGTGCCGGGGCTGTTCCTGGTCGGCGGGTCGGCCCACCCCGGCGGCGGGCTGCCGCTGGTCGGGCTCTCGGCCGCAATCGTGGCCGACCTGGTGGGCCCGGCCTGAGCCAGCGACAGGCCGGCCGCCTCACGCCAGGCGGCGGCGGACCACGACGAGCAACTGCAGCAGGCCGACCAGGCCGAGGCCGACCCAGGCCCACGCACCGAGGGACGCCCACGGGTCGCCGAGCGCGGCCGCCGACGCGAGGAAGGCGGCGGTGACGATCACCCTCGTCGGGCGCTCCCACACGGTCACGACCCCGACCTCGCTCATCCCGCCGGCCGCGGCCCGGGCCCGCGCGTACTCCTGCAGCAGGGCCAGCGCCCCGCCGGCGACGCAGACCCACAGCGGCGCCCCGGCGAGCCCCAGCGCGGTCACGTAGAGCAGGTCGCTGCACCGGTCGGTCACCGAGTCGAGCACGTAGCCCCACCGGGTCGCCCTGCCGGCAAGCACCGCGACGGCGCCGTCCAGGTTGTCCAGCAGCGCCGAGAGCACCACGACGAGCGCCGCCGCCAGCAGCCACCACCCGCCGCCGCCCACCGCCAGTGCGGCAGCCGCGACACTGACCAGCAGACCCAGCACCGTCACCACGTCGGGTGGCACCCGGGTGCGCGCCAGGGGTCGCGCGATGACGTACGTCCAGGTCAGCCACAGGCGCACCAGCCCGTTCGCGCGCGGGTCGTAGCCCCCGTGCAGCTCCGCCCACCGGGAGAAGTAGGTCTCGCGGTCCATCGGGGCCGGCCGCTCAGGCGCGGTCGCGCAGGCCGAGCCGCTGGTAGATCTCGCGCGTCGCGGTCGAGGTGTTGAGGGTGATGAAGTGCAGCCCCGGCACGCCCTCGTCGAGCAGCCGCTGGCAGAGCTCGGTGGCCGCCTCGACCCCGACCGCGCGCATCGCGTCGTTGTCGTCCTCGACCGCGTGCAGGCGCTCGGCCAGCTCGGGCGGGAAGGCCGCGTTGGAGAGCTGGGCGAAACGCTCGATCTGCTTCACGTTGGTGGCCGGCATGATGCCCGGGATGATCGGGACCTCGCAGCCGGTGGCGGCGACCCGGTCGCGCAGCCGCAGGTAGTCCTCGGCGTAGAAGAACATCTGGGTGATCGCGTAGTCGGCGCCGGCCCGGCACTTCTGCACGAAGTAGCGGGTGTCGGTGTCCCAGTCGGTCGACCGCGGGTGCCGCTCGGGGAACGCCGCGACGCCGACGCAGAAGTCGCCGGACTCCTTGAGCAGCCGCACCAGGTCCTCGGCGTACTCGACCCCCTCCGGGTGCTGCACCCACTCGGCCCGCGGGTCGCCGGGCGGGTCACCGCGCAGGGCCAGCACGTTGCGGACACCGGCCGCGGCGTACTGCCCGATGATCTGGCGCAGCTCGCCCGTCGAGTGGTTGACCGCGGTGAAGTGGCCGACCGGCATGAGGGTCGTGTCGCGTGCGATCCGGCCGGTCATGCCGACCGTGGTGTCCCGGGTGCTGCCGCCGGCGCCGTAGGTCACCGAGACGAAGGTCGGCTTTAGCCCCTCGAGCTGGCGGAGCACCGTCCAGAGCTTGCGCTCGCCCTCGGGGGTCTTCGGCGGGAAGAACTCGAAGGACCAGGAACGGCGGCCGTCGCGGAGCAGCTCGGAGATCGCCGGGGCCCGGCCGGGCATGACGCTCTCCCGGGACCAGGGGTCACGCAGCTGCTGGGGCACCCGACGAGGCTAACCCGGAGCCGCATCCGACCCCGGCCGACGACCGGAAGACGGGACATGCCCCTGCCCGTAGGCTCGCGAGGTGTGACGACCGGCTCGCCCGCAGACCGCATCGACCCGCTCGATGCCGAGGACCTGCGCGACCGGGTCCACAAGTCCCTCGACGACCTGCTCGCCCGGCAGTCCGACGTCCTCGACGGCGTGTCCGACGAGCTCGCCCCGCTGATGGACGCCGTCGGCGACCTGCTGCGCGGCGGCAAGCGGCTGCGGCCGGCCTTCTGCTACTGGGGCTGGCGCGGCGCCGGCGGTGACGACTCGGCCGGCATCGTGACCGTCGCCGCGGCCCTCGAGCTCTTCCAGGCCGCCGCACTGATCCACGACGACGTCATGGACGGCAGCGACACCCGGCGCGGCCAGCCCGCCGTGCACCGGCGCTTCGCCGCTCTGCACCGCGGCAACCGCTGGCTCGGCCCGTCCGAGGACTTCGGGGTCGCCGGAGCGATCCTGGCCGGCGACCTGTGCCTGTCGTGGTGCGACGAGATGTACGCCGGCTCCGGGCTCCCGGTCGAGCGGCTCGCCGCCGGGCGCGCGGTCTTCGACCGGATGCGCACCGAGCTCATGTGCGGGCAGTACCTCGACATGCTCGAGCAGGTGCTCGCGTCGACCTCGGTCCAGCGGGCCCGCCACGTCATCCTCTACAAGAGCGCCAAGTACAGCGTGCAGCAGCCGCTGCTGCTGGGCGGGACGCTCGCGGGGGCGCCGGAGGAGCTGCTGAGGACGTACGACGACTACGGCCGCGCACTCGGCGAGGCCTTCCAGCTGCGCGACGACGTGCTCGGGGTCTTCGGCGACCCCGGGGCCACCGGCAAGCCGGCGGGTGACGACCTGCGCGAGGGCAAGCGCACCGTGCTCGTCGCGGTGACCCTCGAGCGCTGCTCCCCGGCCCAGGCAGCGGCGGTACGTCGCAGCCTCGGTGACCCGCGCCTCGACCCGGCCGGCGTCGACGGGCTGCGCGAGGTGATGACCGAGTGCGGGGCGCTCGACGTGGTCGAGTCGATGATCGACGACCTGTCGGCCAAGGCCCTGCGCTCGCTCGAGGGAGCCCACGTCGCCGAGCCGGCCCGCGAGGTCCTGGAGCAGCTCGTGGCGGCCGCGACCGCGCGCAGCCAGTGAGGAAGGTCGTCGGGCCGACCGACCACGTGGTCGTGGTCGGGGCCGGGCTCGGCGGGCTGTCGGCGGCGCTGCGGCTGGCGGGGGCCGGGCGACGGGTGACCGTGCTCGAGCGCGAGGCCGTGCCGGGCGGGCGGGCCGGGCTGCTGGAGGTCGGGGGCTACAGCTTCGACACCGGCCCGAGCGTGCTGACCATGCCGGACCTGATCGCCGACGCGCTCGACTGCGTGGGCGAGTCGATGGACGACTGGCTGACCCTGCGGCCGGTGTCTCCGCTCTACCGTGCGCAGTACGCCGACGGGTCGTCGCTGGACGTGCACGCCTCGGTCGACGAGATGGCGGCATCGATCGCGTCGGTGTGCGGGCCGGGCGAGGCCGACGGCTACCGGCAGTTCGTGGCGTTCGTGTCCGAGCTCTACCGGCTTGAGATGCGTGACTTCATCGACCGCAACGTCGACTCGCCGCTCGGACTGGTGCGGCCGTCGCTCGCGCGGCTGGCGGCCCTCGGTGGATTCCGCCGGCTCGCGCCGAAGGTGGAGCAGTTCCTGCGCGACGAGCGGACCCAGCGGGTGTTCTCGTTCCAGGCGATGTACGCCGGGCTCTCGCCCTACGACGCCCTCGCGATCTACGCGGTCATCGGCTACATGGACTCGGTGGCCGGGGTGTTCTTCCCCGAGGGCGGCATGCACGCGGTGCCGCGGGCGATGGCCGGTGCCGCCGAGAAGCACGGCGTCGAGCTCCGCTACGGCACCGAGGTGGCGTACGTCGAGCGGACCGGTTCGCGCGCGACGGCGGTGGTCACGACCGAGGGCGAGCGGGTGCCCTGCGACGCGGTGGTGCTCAACCCGGACCTGCCCGCGTCCCGCCGGCTGATCGGGGCGCCGGTGCGGCGGCGGCTGCGCTGGTCGCCGTCGTGCTTCGTCCTGCTCGGCGGGTCGACGCGGTCGTACGGCGACGCGCACCACACGATCTCCTTCGGCCACGCGTGGAAGGAGGTCTTCGACGAGCTCCTCGGCGGCCGGCTGATGAGCGACCCCTCGTTCCTGGTGACCTCGCCGACCGCGTCCGACCCGTCGCTTGCACCGGCCGGCAAGTCGTCGTACTACGTGCTGTTCCCGACGCCGAACCTCGACGCGCCGATCTCGTGGACGACGGAGCGCGACCGCTACCTCGAGCACGTCGTCGGGACGCTCGAGTCGCGCGGCTGGCCGGGCTTCGGCGACGCCCTGGAGGTGACGTCGACGACGACCCCGCTCGACTGGGCCGACCGCGGCATGGAGCGCGGGACGCCGTTCGCGGCCGCGCACACCTTCGGGCAGACCGGACCGTTCCGGCCGCGCAACCTGTGGGGCGAGAACGTCGTGTTCACCGGCTCGGGCACGGTGCCCGGCGTCGGCGTGCCGATGGTGCTGGTGTCCGGCCGGCTGGCCGCCGAGCGCGTCCTCGGCCCGGACACGTCCTACCGCTCCCGAGCCTGGGTCTGACGTGACCGCGCTTCCGACCGAGCCGACCAGCACACAGTCCCCGGTTGCCGGGCGAGCCAGTGAGCGTGCGGCACCGGCGTCAGGCCGCCGACTGTGTGCTGATCTGCCCGCCGACTGTGCGGACCCGTCGGGGCGGCTTGACCAGCTCGGCGCGCACAGCAGCAATGACGTAGTCCGGGTCGAACCGCACGTCCTCCCAGGTGAAGCGCAGCAGGCTCCAGTCGGCCAGGCAGTAGGCGTTGGCGCGTCGCCGGTCCTTGCGATAGTCGGCCCGCTCCCGGTGGAACTCGAAGCCGTCGGCCTCGACGATCAGACGAGCCGTGAGGTAGGCGAAGTCGACGCGGGCCACGAGCCGCCCCTCGACGTCGACGACCTGGTACTGCGTCTCGTCAGCAGCAAGTCCCGCCTCCACCAGCAGCACGCGCAGCAGCGACTCGAGCACCGAGCCCGACCGCGGATCGGCCATCGCCGCTACCCGGCGGCAACTGCGACCGTGCGGCCCGTGCAACGCATCTGCTGCCGACCGGAGCTCGTCATGGGTGACCAGCCCCTTGCGCAGAGCCGAGTCAGCGACGACGACAGCGTCCTCGAGCGGCAGGGTCGCGGCACAGTCGAGCACGGTCCGCAGCGGGGTCGTGACCAGCAGCCCCAGCCGCACGGCCGTCTCGCCTACGTCCGCGCGCTTGACCGTGACCCCGGCAGCCCGTGCCCGGCTCCGGTTGCGGGGCACGGTGACGACCGCGCTGGGGTCGGTGGCCAGCTCGAGCCCCCACAGCACCGCGGCGGAGTCGTGCGAGACGACGGCTCGCAGGGAGACGGCAGCGCACCTGAGGTGCTCGACGCCCTCGACGAGTCCGAGGCGGTAGACCCCGCGGCGAGCGCGGACGACGCGACGGTCGCTCAACGCGGCCGCGAGGGCCCGGCGCCGTACGCCGGCAGACCGGAGCGCCGCCAGGGTGGCGTAGCCACCCATGGACTCGAGCGCGGCGACCGGATCCACCCGATCGAGCCTGGCAGGAACCCACGAGATCACGCCGAGGCGCTTGTGGACAACGGGCTCGCCGGACCGATCAGCACACAGTCGGTGTCGTCGCCCACGACGCCGAACACCGTGCAAGGGGGCGGCACCGGACGCCGGCCGCCGACCGGCCGGCGACTGTGTGCTCCTTTGTCCGCGAGGCTGTGCCGGTGAGCGGGCGGGAGCTGGACGCGGCCGGGATCACCGACCCCGGTCTGCGGGCCGCGTACGAGCAGTGCCGGCTGCTCAACGCCGCCCACGGCCGCACCTACTACCTGTCCACCTTGCTGCTGCCGGCCTCCAAGCGCCCGCACGTGCACGCGCTCTACGGATTCGCCCGCTACGCCGACGAGCTGGTGGACGACCTCGACTCCCCTGACCCCGCCGAGCTCGTGCGGTGGGGCGACCGGTTCCTCGCCGAGCTCGCGGCTGCCGACGGCGGCGGCGGCAGCGGCGGCACCGGCGGCGGCAGCGGCGGCGGCAGCGGCGGCAGCGTCGCCCACGTCGACCATCCCGTCAGCCGGGCGGCGATCCACACCGCGCGCACCTGGGACATCCCGAGCGGGACCTTCGAGGCGTTCCTCGAGTCCATGCAGATGGACATCACCGTCACCGGCTACCCGACGTACGCCGACCTCGAGCACTACATGTACGGCTCGGCCGCCGTCATCGGGCTGCAGATGGTTCCGATCCTCGAGCCGCTGCCCGGCCGCGAGCAGGAGGCGGCCGACCGGGCCAGAGCGCTCGGTGAGGCGTTCCAGCTGTCCAACTTCATCCGTGACGTGGCCGAGGACCTGCGGCGTGGCCGGGTCTACCTGCCGCAGGAGGACCTCGACCGGTTCGGGGTCAGCCGGGCCGACCTCGCACCGGGCCCGACTCCGCCGCACGTCGTCGAGCTGCTCCGCTTCGAGATCGCCCGCACCCGCGCGCTGTACGCCACCGCCCAGCCGGGCATCGAGCTCCTGCACCCCACCAGTCGGGACTGCATCCGCACCGCGCTCGCCCTCTACGGCGGCATCCTCGACGCGGTCGAGAAGGCCGACCACCAGGTCCTCGACCGCCGGGTCGCCGTCCCGCTGCCCCGGCGCCTCGCGGTCGCCGTCCCGGGCCTGGTCAGGGCCCGGCGGGCCCGCCGGACGCGGGCGAGCCTGCGGCCGGCGTGAGCCGCCGGCCCCACCACACCCACCACGCGGTCGTCTGGAGCACCAGCGAGAAGCCGAAGAGCAGGTCCTCGACCGGCGCGAACACCAGCCGCCAGCCCAGGATCGCGTCGTCGTCGTAGACCACGATGTCGCGCCCGGTGAGCCATCCGTTGGTCAGCAGCTGGAAGGTCAGGACGATGATGTACGACGTCCAGAACACCCGACGGGTCACCACGCGGGTGCGCAGCAGGGCCACGTCGAGCACCAGGGCGGCCACCACGCCGACGACCGCGAGCGCCGTATAGCTCACTCGTCACCCAGTGGCCAGCCGCGTACCTTGCGCACCGCCTCGACCGACAGCAGCGCGCAGGTCGGCACCACGACGAAGAAGAGCAGCTCGTCCAGCGGCAGGTCACCCGGCAGCAGGACGCCCGTCGTCTGCTCCTCGTCGAAGGTCCAGTGCCCGGCCGAGATCGCGTAGAGGTCCCAGACCACGAAGACCGCAACCACTGGCAGCAACGTCAGCAGCAGCCGCTTCCACTGCCGGTAGACCCGGACGCCGAGCCAGAGCTCGAGCGGCAGCGTCCCGACGACGCAGAACGCGAGCACCGCGGCGTACGACAGGTGGCGCACTCAGAACCCGAGCGCCTGCGCGCGGCGCTTGACCTCCGTGCCACGGTTCTCGACGAGCGCCTGCACCGGCGAGCCGGGGAGGTCGTCGTCGGTGTAGAGCCAGCGCACCGCCTCCTCGTCGGAGAACTTGGCGTCGGCCAGCAGGGTCAGCGTCCCGGGCAGGCCCTTGAGCACCCGGCCGTCCTGGATGAAGTCCGCCGGCACCATCAGGGCGTTGCTCTCGCCGCGGCGGACCGCGAGGATCTGCCGGTCCGACACCAGCTGGCGGGCCCGGGTGACCGGCAGCCCCATCTGCTCGGCCACGTCGGGCAGGGTCAGCCATCGGGGCACGAGATCCTCGTACGCGGCAGCGTGCTGCTGGTCGGCCTCGGAGCGCTGGTCGGTCACGGCGGCAAGCCTGCCACGGCGTCGCCCGGCGGCGGCAGGTCGGGCCGGAGCACGTCGGCCTAGAGGGTGGCCGACTTCACGGCCACCGACGGGTCGGCCAGCAGGGCGTCGTCCACCCGTGTCCCGCGCTCGATGAGCCGCCGCGCCTGCAGCAGGTCGCGCGGCCGGTCCACGGTCAGCGCCGCGGTCAGCCGGTCTCGGGCCAGCCAGAAGGCGGCCCAGCGTTCGCCGTCCTCGCGCCACACGATGCGCTCGCCGGCCGGGTGGTGGCCGGCGTACTGCACCATCCGCCCCCACTGCTCCGACCAGAAGTACGGCACCGGGTCCCACGTCGCGTCGCCGCCGAGGGCGTTGGCCGCGGCGACCGTCGGCGCGTGCAGGGCGTTGTCCCAGTGCTCGACGTTGAGCCGTACGCCCCACCGGCGCGACTCCCAAGCCGCGCAGTCACCGACCGCGAGGACACCGGGCACCGAGCTGCGCAGCCCGGCGTCGACTGCGACAGCGCCCGCCGCCGTCAGCTCGACGCCGGGCACCGCCACCGGGCGGACGCCGATCCCGACCAGCACCGCGTCGCCATCGACGACTCCGTCACCGACGACGTGCACCGCACCGGCGTCGGCCCGGTCGACCAGCGCGCCGAAGCGCAGGTCGACGTCGGACCACCACGGCGTCATCCGGGTGCCGACCTCGGTGGGCAGCGCACCCGCGTGCGGGACACCCGCGCCCTCGAGGACGGTCACCCGGGTCCCTGCGGCCAGCGCAGCCGTCGACACCTCGGCTCCGATCCACCCGGCCCCTACGACGACCAGCCGGGCACCTGGTCGGAGCGCCGCGCGCAACCGGTGCGCGTCGTCGCGGGTCCGTAGGGTCAGCGCGTCGCCGGGCAGCCGCCGCGGCCGGGCGCCGGTCGCCAGCACGAGGGAGTCGAACCCGATCGGCCCGTCGTCGGTCTGCACGGCCCAGGGCTCGACGGCGAGCGCGCGCGTCGACAGTCGCCGGTCCACGTCGAGGGCCGCCCAGTCGGCGTCGAGGGTGGTGTCGTCGGTGTCGCCGCGCAGCAGCTCCTTGGTGAGCGGCGGCCGGTCGTACGGCTCGAGACCCTCGGCCCCGAGCAGCGTGACCGGTCCGGCGTAGCCCTGCCCGCGCAGCGCGACCACGGTGTGCAGCCCGGCCACCCCCGCGCCCACGACGACGATCACCGGCCCAGCCTCCCAGCCGGGTCTGGACCCGCCGCCAGCGGCGCGCGTGGACCACGTACATGTGGTCGACGATCGCCTGGAGTGGCCGTGCAGGCAATACAAGCAATCGCCCGCCCGGGCACGGAGCTCGGCCGGCGGTCACGCTGAACTACACGGGTGTAGTACCACGAAGCGGTAACAATTGCCCCTCTGGTCACTTCAGTCACAGAAGTCACGGCAGTATCACGGACGCACGGTTCGCCGCGGGGCTCGAGCACCGGGCCGGCGGCCACCCTTCCCCGACCGTGAGGACCCGTTCTCGATGTCTGAGCTGCTCGTCGCCCCACCAGTCGTCGCACCACCAGTCCCGCCCGTCCGGTTCCACCAGCCCGACCAGCACAGCCGCGCCGACCGGACCGGCGCCCGGCTCACCCCGCGCGGACGCCGCCTGGTCCGGCTGGCCAAGGTCGTCGGAACGCCGCTGCTCGTGGCCGGCCTGGTGACGGCCGGCTCCCCCGGCTGGGGGCTGTACACGATCCGCAGCGGCGACACGCTCAGCGACATCGCCGACCGCTACGACACGACGGTGGCGCGGCTGGTCAAGGTCAACCGGCTGCCCGGCAACGGCAACCTGATCTACGCCGGCGAGACGCTCAAGGTGCCCGGCCAGGGCGGCGGGAGCTCCAGCAGCGGCGGCGGGCGCAGCCACCTCGTCGTCCGGGGCGACACCCTCTCGGGCATCGCGGTGCGCTACGGCGTCTCGCAGCAGGCGCTGGCCAGCGCCAACGGCATCGGCCGCGACAACGTCGTCATGCTCGGCGCCACCCTGCGCATCCCCGGCGGCAGCAGCAGCGGCTCCAGCACGGCCAACAGCTCCAACACCTTCGCCGGGCGGACGTACTCCGACTCGGTCGTCGACGCGGCGAGCGCAAACCGCAACCGGCTCGCGCGCCGCAACGTGCCCTCGCGCGAGCAGATGCGCGACATCATCGCCGCCACCGCCCGGGCGAACGGCGTCGACCCGGCGCTCGCGCTCGCGGTGTCCTACCAGGAGTCCGGCTGGAACCAGGGAGTCGTGAGCGTCGCCAACGCCGTCGGTGCCATGCAGGTCATCCCCACGACCACCGACTGGATCTCCGGCGTGGTCGGCCGCCGCCTGAACCCGCTCGACGCCCGCGACAACGCCACCACCGGCGTGGTCCTGCTCAAGATCCTCACCCAGGCGGCGAACAGCGACCGGCAGGCGGTCGCCGGCTACTACCAGGGCCTCAAGAGCGTGCGGGAGAACGGGATGTACTCCGACACCAAGCGGTACGTCGCCAACGTGATGGCCCTCAAGGCCCGGTGGAGCTGAGCCCGGGCGGACGACCGGTGACCGGCCTCACAGCGCACCCGGGCCGCGCGCCTGGGCGTGGCCGCCGCGCGTCCGTGCCGGGTGCACGCCGCCGAGGCCCGTAGAATCCGATCGTGGACACGACTGTCAAGGACCCTCTCGTCGGGCGTGTGCTCGACGGCAGGTACCGCGTCGGGTCCCGGCTGGCCCGCGGTGGCATGGCCACCGTCTACGAGGCGCACGACTCCCGGCTGGACCGGGTGGTGGCCCTCAAGGTCATGCATCCGAGCCTGGCCGACGACGACGAGTTCGTCTCACGCTTCATCCGCGAGGCCCACTCGGCGGCCCGCCTGTCCCACCCCAACGTCGTCGCGGTCTACGACCAGGGCGCCGACCAGGGGCACGTCTTCCTGGTCATGGAGCTGGTCCGCGGCCGCACCCTGCGCGACCTGGTGCGCGAGCACGGCCACCTCAGCCCGCGGCAGGCGCTCGAGGTCCTCGAGCCGGTGCTCGCCGCCCTCGGCGCCGCCCACCAGGCCGGCATCATCCACCGCGACGTCAAGCCCGAGAACGTCCTGATCTCCGACGACGGCCGGATCAAGGTCGCCGACTTCGGGCTGGCCCGCGCGGTGACCGGGCACACCAGCCACACCACGGCGAGCGGCGTCCTGATGGGCACGGTCGCCTACCTGTCCCCCGAGCAGGTCGAGCGCGGCGTCGCCGACCCGCGGTCCGACGTCTACGCGGCCGGCATCCTGCTCTACGAGATGCTGACCGGCCTGAAGCCGTACGACGGCGAGACCGCCATCCAGGTCGCCTACCGCCACGTGCACGACGACGTGCCGCCGCCCTCCCAGCTGATCCCGAGCACGCCCGCCGAGCTGGACGCCCTGGTCGCCCACGCGACCAACCGCGACCCCGACCAGCGGCCGGCCGACGCCCGCCGGATGCTGGCCGAGGTCTCCTCGACCCGCCGGCTGCTGTCCGACGGCGAGCTCGACACCCTGGGCCCGGCCCTCGACGCCATCCCGACGCAGGCGACCGACAAGACGATGGTCGTCGACCTCCGCGAGGACCGCGAGGCTGCACCGCGCCGCGGCGACACCGGTCCGCTCGGTGCTCCCGGCGGCACCGGACCGGTCCCCCGCCGCAAGAGCCGCGGTCCGCTCGCCCTGATCCTCGTCGTCGGCCTCGCCGTCGTCCTGTCCGGTCTGGTCTGGCTGTACGTCGCCGTGCTCTCGCAGACCACGACCCCCGGGTTGATCGGCATGACCAAGGCCGCCGCTGCCGAGAAGGCCGAGAAAGACGGGCTCGACGTCACCGTCAAGGAGACGGAGTACAGCGAGACCATCCCCAAGGGTCGTGTCGTCAGCACCGACCCCGACCCCGGCGACAGCATCGACAAGGGCGGCACCGTCGGCCTGCTCATGTCCCTCGGCCCCGAGCGCTACGCCGTGCCCGACGTCGAGGGCGTGCAGGAGGAGCGGGCCCGCGCCATGCTCGAGGACCGCAACCTGTCCGTCGCCAGCCCGGAGCGCAGGTACAGCAGCAAGGTCGAGCGGGGTGCGGTCATCTCGACCGACCCCAAGGTCGGCACCATGGTCAAGCCCGGCACCGCGATCACCCTGGTCATCAGCGACGGCGTGCAGCCGGTCGCGGTGCCCGACGTCGTGGAGCTGCCGCTCGAGGAGGCCGAGGCCCAGCTCGCCGAGGCCAAGCTGCGCTACAACGTGACCGAGAAGTTCGACGACGCCGTGCCCGAGGGCGTCGTCATGCGCCAGACGCCCGAGGCGCCCACCACCGCGCCCAAGAACTCGGTCGTCCAGCTGGTCGTGTCGAAGGGCCCGCGGGAGATCGACGTGCCCAACGTGGTCGGCCAGCCGGTCGCCTCGGCCCAGCCGGCGATCGAGGCCGCCGGCTTCGTGGTCAACATCAACCAGCTGCCGGGCGGGCCCGGCCTGGTGCTCGAGCAGAGCTCGAGCAAGGCACCCAAGGGCGCGACCATCACGCTGTACGTCTTCTGACCTGCCCGCCCTCTCGTCGAGCGACCGAAGCTCTGTCCCGCGGTGAGCTCCGTCGAGTGGTGGGAGTTGGCCCCCTGCAAGCGTTTGCGTACCCCCAACTGCCACGACTCGCGAGGTGAGCGACCAGGCGGTCCTGACTGCCGAGACGTCGCCGTGGCCCGGCGGGGCGCCCGACTAGGCTCGGGACCGTGGTCGTCGTCATGCAGCCCGGTGCGTCGACGGAGGACGTCGACGCCGTCGTCGCGCGAGTGACCTCCGCCGGCGGCGAGGCGTTCGTCAGCCGCGGGGTGACGCGGACCATCATCGGCCTGGTCGGCGACGTCGAGACCTTCGCCGGGCTCAACCTGCGTGGCATGGCCGGGGTCGCCGACGTGATGCGGGTCAGCGCGCCGTACAAGCTGGTCAGCCGCATCCACCACCCGCAGATGTC
This sequence comes from Actinomycetes bacterium, assembly GCA_035489715.1. Lineage (NCBI taxonomy): Bacteria > Bacillati > Actinomycetota > Actinomycetes > Actinomycetes bacterium. The sequence continues at coordinate 27,689 of DATHAP010000035.1, read as the reverse complement.
CACGGTCTACGTCCGGGGCGTGCCGATCGGGCCCGACACCTTCACGCTGATCGCCGGCCCGTGCGCCGTCGAGACGGCGCAGCAGACCCTCGAGGCCGCCGAGATGGCCAAGGCGGCCGGCGCGACCCTGCTCCGCGGCGGCGCGTACAAGCCGCGCACCTCCCCCTACGCCTTCCAGGGGCTGGGCGAGGCCGGCCTGAAGATCCTGGCCGACGTCCGCGAGGCGACCGGTCTGCCGGTCGTCACCGAGGTGGTCGACGCGCACGACGTCGACCTGGTCTCGGGCTACGCCGACATGCTCCAGGTGGGCACCCGCAACATGCAGAACTTCGGCCTGCTGCAAGCCGTCGGCCAGTCCGGCAAGCCGGTGATGCTCAAGCGGGGCATGCAGGCCACCGTCGAGGAGTGGCTGATGGCGGCGGAGTACATCGCCCAGCGGGGCAACCTCGACATCGTGCTGTGCGAGCGCGGGATCCGGACGTTCGAGAACGCCACCCGCAACACGCTCGACGTGAGCGCCGTACCGGTGTCGCACGACCTGTCGCACCTGCCCGTCATCGTCGACCCGTCGCACTCAGGCGGACGTCGCGACCTGGTCGTGCCGCTGTCGCGCGCGGCCATCGCGGTCGGCGCCGACGGCATCATCGTCGACGTGCACCCGCACCCGGAGCAGGCGCTGTGCGACGGGCCGCAGGCGCTCGTCGACGACGACCTGCGGGCCCTGGCCGCCGCCGTCCGCCAGCTGCCGCCCCTGCTGGGCCGACGTCCGGCCCCGGCGTCGGCGACCGCCCCTGCGTGACCGCGTCGCCGGCATGAACGTCTCGCGCTCCGACGTCCTCGGGCTGCGGGTGCGCGCCCAGCAGCTCGACCGCGACGGCGGCGGCACGGTCGCCGACACCGCCCTTCTCGACATCGGCGCGCAGGACACCGGCCCGGACGGTGCGCTGTGGGCGCTGGCCGTACGCGGCCTCACCGACGTCGACGCGAAGGACCTGGTCTGGCTCTGGACGCTGCGCGGTGCCCCGCACGCCTACCGGCGCTCCGACGTGGGGTCGGTCGCGGCGGCCGTCGCACCGTGGTCGGACGCCGACGCGGCCAAGCGCATCTTCGACGCCAGCAAGCCGCTCAAGGCCGCCGGCATCGGCACCGTCGACGCGCTCGACACGGTGGCCGCGGAGATGCGCCGCATCGTGACGAGGCCGACGGTCAAGGGCGAGGTGTCGACCCGGCTGACGGCGCTCCTGCCGGAGCCCTATCTGCGGTGGTGCAACCCCTGTCAGGCCACCCACCCCCACGAGCTGCCGTTCCGGCTGGCGGCGGTGCGGGCGGGGCTCGAGCTGCAGCAAGGCACGTCGCCGCCGGTGCTCCAGCGGGTGCGCGGGTTCCGGGCGGCCGGCCAGGCGGATGCCCGGCACGAGCTGGTGAGGATCTACCTCCGGCTCTTCGGCCCCTCGACGCCGCAGCTGGTGGCCGGCTTCCTCGACGCCCCGGTCACCGACGTCAAGGCACGCTGGCCCGACGACGTCGTCGAGGTCGACCTGGACGGCCAGCGGCGCTGGGTGCTGGCCGACGAGGTCGACCTGCTGGAGGCACCGCCGTCGACCACCCGTCTGCTGGGGCCGTACGACCTCTACCTGCAGGGCAAGGACCGGCCGCTGCTGGTGAACGATCCGGCTCGTGCGAAGGCGCTGTGGCCGGTCATCGGGCGCCCCGGCGTCGTGCTGGTCGACGGGGAGGTCGCGGGCAGCTGGCGGCCGCGGACGAGGGGCGGGCGGCTGCGGCTCGAGGTCGTGCTGTGGTCGGCCCGCCGGACCGCCAGGGCAGGCGTCGCCGACCAGGCCGAGCGGCTCGCGGCGCACCGCGGCGTCGGCCTGGCCGGCGTCGACGTCAGCTGACCCGTCGGTCAGATGCCCCAGTCCGGGTGGTCGTGCCAGTACTCGAGCACCCGGGCGTACTCCTCCAGGGGCGTCGAGCCGGTGGCCGCGTCGTGGCGCCAGACCAGCGACGCGACGTACGTCTCCTGGGCGGCGGTATGACCGGACTGGTCCTCGTGCGCCTGGGCCGGTGCGGCGGCCAGCGGCGCCACGAACCAGGCGGCGATGCTCAGCACGGTCAGGACGATCGGCCGGACGACGGGACGTGTGGGACGGGTGCGGGTGGGGCGCGCGATGCGAGACATGAGGTCCTCCACGGTCAGGAACGGCGACCGTCCGGCCGCCTGGGACCACCGTGCGCGCGCCCGGTCCGCGGCGAAACTACGGATAACCCGAGGCTTTGGTCGGGCCGGGGTCGTGGGCCCGCAGGGTCGGGCCGGGGGCGGGCCGGGTCCGACCCAGCGCCGCTAGCCGGCGAGGAGCCGGGCGAGCACCTCGGCGCCGGCGCCCACCGCGTCGTCATCGACGTCGAGGTGGGTGACCGCGCGCAGGTGCGTCGGGTCGAGCAGGCTGAGCAGCACGCCCTCCGCCCTCGCCCGCGCGACCACGCCGGCCGCGTCGTCGGTCTGCACGACGACGATGTTGGTCTCGACGACCTCCGGATCGACGGCCCGGGGTGCGGCGGCCGCGACGGTCTCGGCCAGCCGGCGGGCCCGTGCGTGGTCGTCAGCCAGCCGCTGCACGTGGTGGTCCAGCGCGTGCAGCCCGGCCGCGGCGAGCACGCCGACCTGGCGCATCCCGCCGCCGAGCCGCTTGCGCCAGACGCGGGCCTCCGCGACCCGCTCGGCGCTCGCCGCCAGCAGGGACCCCACCGGCGCTCCCAGGCCCTTCGACAGGCCGACCGAGACCGTGTCGCAGAGCCGTCCGTACGTCGCGAGGTCGACGCCGCTGGCGACATGGGCGTTCCACAGCCGCGCACCGTCGAGGTGCAGCGCGATGCCCGCGGGGCGGGTCAGCTCGCGCAGCCGCTCGATCTCGCCGACGCCGACGACCGCTCCGCCACCGAAGTTGTGGGTGTTCTCCACCGCGATCACAGTGGTCGAGACCAGGTGAGGACCGGCGTCCGGGCGGGCCATGCCGGCGACCCGGTCCGGGTCGAGACGGCCGTGGTCGGCCGACCAGGTGCGGGTGGTGATCCCGCCCAGGGCCGCGGCCGCCCCGAGCTCGGCCCGCACGACGTGGGCGTCGTCGGCGCACAGCAGCTCGGTGCCGGGACGCACCAGCAGCCGCAGCCCGAGCTGGTTGGCCATCGACCCGGTGGGGGTGAAGAGCGCCGCCTCGTGGCCGAGCAGGGTCGCCACCCGCTCCTCGAGCTCGTTGACGGTCGGGTCCTCGCCGTAGACGTCGTCGCCCACCAGGGCCGCCGCCATCGCGTCGCGCATCTCGCGGGTCGGCCGGGTCACCGTGTCGCTGCGCAGGTCGATCACCCGGTGAGCCTAGACACCCGGGCGCCGCCTGCCGCCCGCGAGCGCCCGCCCCACCCCGGCCCGGCCCGGCCCGGCCCGCCACTGTTGATCGTTTGCGACGTCGCGGGCCTCGACACGCCGCGCAGCCGGCGTGTCGGGGCTGCGACCGTCGCAAACGATCTTGAGGAGCCCCAAGGTCAGCGCTCGGCCAGCATCTCCGCGACGAGGAAGGCGAGCTCCAGCGACTGGCCGTGGTTGAGCCGTGGGTCGCACGCGGTCTGATAGCGCAGCGGCAGGTCGGTCTCGCCGAGCCCGCCGGAGCCGCCGATGCACTCCGTGACGTCGTCGCCGGTCAGCTCCATGTGCAGCCCGCCCGGGTGGGTCCCAAGAGCGCGGTGCACCTCGAAGAAGCCGCGAACCTCCTCGATCACGTCGTCGAAGCGGCGGGTCTTGCGGCCGTCGGGCGCGTCGTACGTGTTGCCGTGCATCGGGTCGCAGACCCACGCGACGGTCGCCCCGCTCGCCGTGACCTTGTCGACCAGCGGCGGCAGCGCGTCGCGGACCTGGGCGGCACCCATCCGGCTGACGAAGGTCAGCCGACCGGCCTGGTCGTCCGGGTTGAGGCGGTCCACCAGGGCCAGCGCCTCCTCGGGCGTCGTCGTCGGCCCGAGCTTGACGGCCACCGGGTTGCGCACCGACGCGGCGAACTCGACGTGCGCACCGTCGATCGCGCGGGTCCGCTCCCCGATCCAGACCAGGTGGGCCGAGACGTCGTAGGGCTGTCCGGTCCGTGAGTCGGTGCGGGTGAGCGCGCGCTCGTAGTCGAGCAGCAGGGCCTCGTGCGACGAGTAGAGGTCCACGGTCCGGAAAGCGTCCGGGTCGACGCCGCACGCGTGCATGAAGGCCAGCGCGCGGTCGATGTCGCGGGCCATCGCCTCGTAGCGCTGGTGCGCCTGGTTGCCCCGGACGAAGCCGCGGTTCCACGCGTGCACCTCGCGCAGGTCGGCGAAGCCTCCTTGGGTGAAGGCCCGCAGCAGGTTCAGGGTCGCGGCCGACGAGTGGTAGACCCGGAGCAGCCGGCGGGGGTCGTGGGCTCGCGCCTCGGCGGTGAACTCCAGGCCGTTGACGGCGTCACCGCGGTACGCCGGCAGGCTGATGCCGTCGCGCGTCTCCAGGTCGGCGCTGCGCGGCTTGGCGAACTGCCCCGCGATCCGACCCACCTTGACCACCGGGACGCGGGCCCCGTAGGTGAGGACGACCGCCATCTGCAGCAGCGTCTTGATCTTGTTGCGGATGGAGTCGGCGGTCGCGTCGACGAAGGTCTCGGCGCAGTCACCGCCCTGCAGCAGGAACGCCTCGCCGCGAGCGACCGCGCCGAGCCGCTCGGTCAGCTGGTCGCACTCGCCGGCGAACACCAGCGGCGGCAGCGTGCGCAGCTCGGCGACCACCTCGTCCAGGACGAGCGGGTCCGGCCAGGTCGGCTGCTGCGCGGCGAGCGCGGCGGGGCGGGCGGGCACCTGTCCAGCCTACGGGCGTCGAGGGGGCCGCAGGCTGGGCCTCGAGGACGTACCGGAAGAAAACCCGTGACCTCCGGGCCGGTGCGTCGTTGTCCATGCCGAACGGGATCCGGATCCGTTCCCTCAGGCTCCTCCGGCAGGGGAGACAGGTGGGGCCGGGCGGGCGCGCAACCGCCCGGGCCCTGCCGTGCAGGGCAGCCCGCAGCGGCCGGTCGGGCAGGTCAGCCGAAGAAGGTCTCGGCCTCGGCGTAGAGGTGCGGCTCCACCAGCTTGAGCACCGTGGTGGCGTCGGTGAGGGGCACCCGCTCGATCGTGGTGCCGTTCAGCGCCACCATCTTGCCCCAGTCGCCGTCCTCGACCGCGTCGATCGCGTGCAGCCCGAAGCGGGTCGCCAGCCACCGGTCGAACGCGGTGGGGGTGCCACCGCGCTGGATGTGGCCGAGCACCGTGGTCCGGGCCTCCTTGCCGGTGCGCTTCTCGATCTCCTTCTCGAGCACCTGCCCGATGCCGCCGAGCCGCACGTGGCCGAAGGAGTCGAGCTCGCCGTCGGCCAGGGTCATCGTGCCCTCGGCCGGCGTCGCTCCCTCGGACACCACGATGATCGGCGAGTAGTGGCTCTCGAAGCGCGACTCGACGTAGGCGCACACCTTGTCGATGTCGAAGGGCACCTCGGGGATCAGGATCACGTTGGCGCCGCCGGCCATGCCGGCGTGCAGCGCGATCCACCCGGCGTGGCGACCCATCACCTCGACGATCAGCGCCCGGTGGTGCGACTCGGCCGTCGTGTGCAGCCGGTCGATGGCCTCCATCGCGATGTTGACCGCGGTGTCGAAGCCGAAGGTGTAGTCGGTGGCGTTGAGGTCGTTGTCGATGGTCTTGGGCACACCGACCACCTGGACGCCGTGCTCGTGCAGCCGGGTCGCGACGCCCAGGGTGTCCTCGCCGCCGATGGCGACCAGCGCGTCGATGCCCATGTCCTTGAGGTTGGCCTCGATCTTCTCGACGCCGCCCTCGACCTTGAAGGGGTTGGTGCGCGAGGACCCGAGGATGGTGCCGCCGCGGGGCAGGATGCCGCGGACCGCGTCGACGTCCAGCGTCCGCGTCAGCCCTTCGAGCGGGCCGCGCCAGCCGTCCCGGAAGCCGACGAACTCGTGCCCGTAGACCGTGACCCCCTTGCGCACGACAGCGCGGATGACCGCGTTCAGGCCGGGACAGTCGCCACCACCGGTGAGCACGCCGATTCGCATGCGTCGCACCCTACGGCCCCCGCTAGGGTCCGCAGGATGACGTTCTCAGTCGTCGGACGACAGGGGGACGGGGTCGGGGTCGCCGTCGCGTCGAGGTTCCTGGCGGTCGGGGCGATGGTGCCCGCCGCGCGGGCCGGCGTCGGCGCGGTCGCGACCCAGTCCTACGCCAACCTCGCCTACCGCGCGGACGGCCTCGAGCTGCTCGCCGAGGGCGGTACGTCGCACCAGGTGCTCGACCGGCTCACCGCCGCCGACGATGGCCGCGACCAGCGGCAGGCCGGCGTCGTCGGCGCGACCGGTGACGGCGCCACCTTCACCGGCAGCGGCTGCCACGACTGGGCCGGCGGGCGGGCCGGCGACGGGTACGCGGTCCAGGGCAACATCCTCGTCGGCCCCGAGGTCGTCGACGCGATGGAGCGGGCCTGGCTGGCCGGGTCGACGACCGGCGATGCGCTGCCCGAGCGGCTGCTCGCGACCCTCGCTGCCGGTGACCAGGCCGGCGGGGACCGCCGCGGCCGGCAGAGCGCCGCGCTCGTCGTCGTACGTCCCGACGGTGGCTACGGCGGCGACGACACCGAGGTCGACCTGCGCGTCGACGACCACCCGTCGCCGGTCTCCGAGCTGCGCCGGCTGCTCGAGCTGCACCGGCTGTACTTCGGCAAGCCCGACCCGGCGACGCTGCTGCCCCTCGAGGGCGAGGTCGCAGCAGAGGTGGCGCGGCGGCTCGACGCCCTCGGCTACCGCAGCCTCGAGGACTGGGCCGGCGTCGAGAACTTCGAGGAGCGGATGGTCGACGGCCACATCGACCCGCTGGTCCTCGACAGGCTGCGGGCGGCGAGCTCGTGAGCGTCCTGGCGATCGACGCCGGCACCACCGGGGTCACCTGCCTGGTGGTCGACGAGGAGGCCCGGGTGGTGTCCCGCGGCTACGAGGAGTTCCCGCAGCACTTCCCCCGGCCCGGCTGGGTCGAGCACGAGCCTGAGGAGATCTGGCAGGCGACCCTGGCGGCCGCCCGGCAGGCGCTGGCCGGCCAGCAGGTGACGGCCGTCGGCATCACCAACCAGCGCGAGACCGCGGTGCTGTGGGACCGGCGCACCCTCGCCGCGCCCCGCCGCGCCGTCGTCTGGCAGGACCGCCGGTCGGCCGCGGTCTGCGACCGGCTGCGCGACGCCGGCCACGAGGACCGGGTCCGTGAGCTGACCGGCCTGCGCTTCGACCCTTACTTCACCGGCACCAAGCTGACCTGGCTGGCCGAGCACGACCCGACGGCCTGGGCCGGCGTCACCGACGGCTCGACGGCCGTCGGCACCGTCGACTCCTATCTGGTGGCCCGGCTGACCGGCGGTGCCCGGCACGTGACCGACGCGTCCAACGCGTCGCGCACCCTGCTCTACGACATCGACCAGGGCGGGTGGAGCGACGAGCTGTGCGACCTGCTGTCCGTGCCGCGGGCCGCGCTGCCCGAGGTCGTCGCGTCGTGGGGCGAGGTCGGCCGGACGACGCCCGACGCGTTCCTCGGGCTCGGGCTGCCGGTGGCAGGCATCGCGGGCGACCAGCAGGCGGCGCTGTTCGGCCAGGCCTGCTTCGCCCCCGGCGAGTCCAAGTGCACCTACGGCACCGGGTCGTTCGTGCTCGTCAACACCGGCCCTGACGTCGTACGCAGCGATGCCGGTCTGCTGACGACCGTCGCGTGGCAGGCGCCGTCCGGCGACCTGACCTACGCCCTAGAGGGCGCGATCTTCGTGACCGGGTCGGCCGTGCAGTGGCTGCGCGACGGGCTCGGCATCATCGGCGCCGCCCCGGAGTCCGAGGCGCTGGCCCGGACGGTGCCCGACTCGGGCGGGGTGGTCTTCGTGCCGGCACTGACCGGGCTCGGCGCCCCGGACTGGGACCCGGCGGCGCGCGGGACCATCGTGGGCATCACCCGAGGCACCACCCGGGCCCATCTCGCGCGGGCCACGCTCGAGGCGATCGCCTTCGAGGTGCGCGACGTCGTCGAGCTTCTGCCCGACGTCACCACGCTGCGCGTCGACGGCGGGGCCGCCGCCAACGAGCTGCTGCTGCAGCTGCAGGCCGACACCCTCGCGATGCCGGTCGAGCGACCGGCGGTGCTCGAGACCACCGGCCTCGGGGCGGCTCTCCTGGCCGGGATCGGTACCGGGGTGTGGTCCTCGACCGACGAGCTCGCCTCGACCTGGCGGGTGGACGCGACCTTCGAGCCGGGGACACCGGCGGAGGGCGCCACCACCTACGAGCAGTGGCGCCGGGCGGTGGACCGGGCGAAAGGATGGGCCGCCGACTGACCCCAGTCGTGTCAGCCGGCGGCCCATCCCGCACCCGGTGGGTGCGACACCTGCAGTGTGTTGGCTACAGGTCCACCGGGCGCAGCACGTAGTCGATCCCGTGCGCAACCTGCTTGTTGCCCTTGTTGAGGTTCAGCAACCTCGGAATCGTGGCCGGATCCACGTCGTCGGGGTCGGCGTCCTGGAGCCGGACCACGCCACGGGTGGGGTCGAGCACGTCGATCGTGACCGAGCCACCCTGCGCGGTCGCGACCGAGGCGCCGTCGGCTTCCAGGACCTTGGCGGCGGTCAGGGTCTTGCCGGCCACGACGTGGTAGAGCAGGACGGTCTCGATGGTGTCGATGCCGAGCGAGGCGGCGGCCGCGAAGGCCTTGCGCTCCTTGTAGAACCAGGTGCCGGTCAGGTCGAAGACCAGCGCCTTGAAGGCCCGGTCGGTCGGCACGAACGCGGTGACCCGGGTCTTGCCGTCCGCCAGGACGGCGACCGGCGAGCCGGGCTTGGCCTTGACGACCGCGAGCACGGCCTCGGTGGCGATGTCGAAGTCGCCGGCCTTCTTGTCGAACCGGTTGCCGTCCGAGGTGAGGACCTTGGCCAGGGACCGGTTGCCCTGGGCGGCGCTGGCGGCCGGGGCGGTCGCCAGGACGGCGCCGGCACCGAGAGCGAGGGTCGAGACGACAGCAACGGCATTGCGTAGACGCATGTTCGCTCCTGGGAGAGGGGGTTGGTGCCATGGGGTTCCTGGCCCGGCCCGGTCCCGGATGCAGGCACCTCCCGAGCAAGTCGCGCGGGGTAACCTCCCGACGTGGAGATTCGGCGTCGGCACAACGTCACAGAGACCGGCCCGCCGGACGGTCAGCCGATGCTGTTCGCCCACGGGTTCGGCTGCGACCAGCACATGTGGCGCTTCGTGGCCCCCCGGTTCGCCGACCGGTTCCGGGTCGTAACGTTCGACCACGTCGGCGCCGGCGGGAGCGACCTGACGGCGTACGACATCGAGCGGTACTCCACCCTCGACGGCTACGCCCAGGACGTCGTCGAGATCTGCCGGGACCTCGGTCTGCGCGACGTGGTCTACGTCGGCCACTCGGTGTCGGCGATGATCGGCGTCCTCGCCGTCCGGCAGGCGCCCGAGCTCTTCGCGCGGCTGGTGCTCGTCGGGCCGTCGCCGCGCTACGTCGACGACCTCGACGACGGCTACGTGGGCGGGTTCAGCGAGGAGGACATCGCCGGGCTGCTCGAGTCGCTCGAGAGCAACTACCTCGGCTGGTCGGGTGCGATGGCCCCGGTGATCATGGGCAACTCCGACGTGCCCGAGCTCGGCGCGGAGCTGACCGAGAGCTTCTGTCGCACCGACCCCGAGATCGCCCGGCGCTTCGCCCGGGTCACCTTCCTCTCCGACAACCGGGCCGACCTCGCCGAGGTGACGGTGCCGACCCTCGTCCTGCAGTGCACCGAGGACGTCATCGCTCCGATGTCCGTCGGCGAGTACGTCGTCGAGCACATGCCCGACGCCTCACTGGTGGTGCTCGACGCGACCGGGCACTGCCCCAACCTCTCGGCGCCCGACGCCACCACCGCCGCCATCGACGAGTTCGTGAGCGGGGCGAGCCCGGCGCGGTCGGCGACCGCGTGACGGCACAGCGCGAGGATGCGCTCCAGCGCTTCTACGGAGCGCTGCTCGAGGACGACGCCGAGCAGCTCTACGACAGCGCACCGTGCGGCTACCTCTCGACGATGCCCGACGGCACGGTGACCAAGGTCAACCAGACGTTCCTGTCGCTGACCGGGCACCGGCGGGAGGACCTGGTCGGCGTCCGCCGGTTCGTGGACCTGCTGGCACCGGGCGGGCGGATCTACCACGAGACGCACTTCGCGCCGATGCTGCAGATGCAGGGGTCCGCGCACGAGATCGCCTTCGACCTGCTGCGTGCCGACGGCTCGCGTCTGCCGGTGCTGGTCAACTCGGTGCTGGTCCGCGACGACGCGGGGCAGCCGGTCACGGTGCGGACGGCGGTCTTCGACGCGACGCACCGCCGGGAGTACGAGCGCCAGCTGCTCCGGGCCAAGGTCGACGCCGAGGCGGCCCAGGCCCGCGCGGTCGCGCTGGCCAGCACGCTGCAGCAGACGCTGGTCCCGCCGTCGGCCCCGGTGGTGCCCGGGCTGGAGGTCGCGGCGGCCTACCGGCCGGCCGGGCGGGTCGGCGCCGAGGTCGGCGGCGACTTCTACGACGTCTTCCAGGTCGGCGAGGGCGACTGGGTGGTTGCGATCGGCGACGTCTGCGGCAAGGGGGTGCAGGCCGCGGTGGTGACTGCCCTCGTCCGCTACACGCTGCGTGCGGCCGCTGTGCAGCACGACGCTCCGTCGGCCGCTCTCGCCGTGCTCAACGAGGTGCTGCTGCGGCACGAGACCGACCGGTTCTGCACGGTGGGCATGGTGCGGCTCCGGCAGGACTCTGAGGGTTGGCTGGCGGCGGTCGGCTGCGGCGGGCACCCGCTGCCGCTGCTCCGGCGGGCCGACGGCTCGGTCTCGACCGCCGGCGCGCGCGGCACCCTGCTCGGGGTGATGGCGACCGCGCGGACCATCGACACCGAGGTGAGGCTGGGCCCGGGCGACAGCCTGCTGCTGCTCACCGACGGGGTGACCGAGGCGCGCCGCGAGGACGAGTTCTTCGGCGACGACCGGGTCGTGTCGGTGCTGGCCGGCTCACCCGCCTCCGCCGCGGCGACGGTCGACGGGCTGCTGGACCAGGTGCTGGCCTTCCAGGTCGGCTCCCCGCGCGACGACATCGCCATCGTCGCCGTCCGCGTCCCCGACTGACCGGCCACCCGCCCGCCGGCCGCGGCCTGCGAGGCACCGCCCCCCGGCCGCAGCGTCGCCGGCCCTCCAACCGCCCCACCACCCGTCGCCCGCCCCGCGGCCTCGCCGAGCCGCCTCCACCCCATGCGCGGTGTGTCCCTTCCGGACCCGTACCTCGCCAGCCGCAGCTAGCGAGGCCGACCGGCGCCGATCCGGAAGGGACGCACCGCAGGGTTGTCCACAGATGTCGGCGCAATGCCGGTCCGACGCTCTCGGCCCGGCAGGCTGGTCGGTGTGGAGGTCCAGGACGCGCTGCGCGCACTCGGCGGTGCGGCCCGCTGGCGGGTCCTGCGGCACCACGTCGGCTGGCGGGCGCTCAAGCGTGCCAGGGCAGACGCCCAGGTCGTCTGCCACAAGGGGCTGTGGGCGCTGGTCGACTCGGGGCGTGACCGTCAGCTGGCCGCCGACCTCCTAGGCGTCCGGTCCCACGCCACCGCAGCGGCGCACTGGGGACTGGCCCTGCCGCCCGAGGAGTCGGAAGTGGTCCGACTGACGCTGCCGCCGCACGCCAACGTCAAAACTCGGCTGCCCGACGCGCGGCTGAGCTACCGGCGGCTCGACGCTGCAGAGCACTCCGGTGACGTCACGACCCCGCTTCGAACTGTCGTCGACTGCCTACGTGACGAGTCCCTCAGGGTCGCGCTCTCCGTCGGCGACTCGGCGCTGCGCGACGGTCTGGTCACCCATGCCGAGCTGGCCGCTGCCGTCCGAGGACTCCGCGGCAAGGGCGCGGCAGTCGCCAGGAGCAGGCTGCCCATGCTCGACGGGCGAGCGGCCAACGCCTTCGAGTCCTGCGCCAGGGCGATCTTGCTCGAGGCGGGCATCACCGGCTTCCGGACCCAGGTGTCGATCCGCGACAGCGACGGATGGATCGGCCGGGTCGACCTGGCCAACCGTGCGCTGCACATCGTCATCGAGTGCGAGGGCTTCGAGACCCATGGCGGCCGGCCGGCATTCGTCCGGGACCTGGTGCGGTTCACCTCGCTGGTCTCGGCGGGCTGGCGGCCGCTGCGGTTCACCTGGGAACAGGTGATGTTCCATCCGAAGTGGGTCGCCCGGCGGGTCCTGGCCACGATCGCCGAGGCCACGGGTGCGCCCCTTCCGGATCGACGGGCGATCCGGGCGTCCGGCAGGGCCGCCTGAGCGACGGATCCGGAAGGGAGCCACCCGACGCGCGGGCTGGGGCGCCGGCCGGTCAGGGTCGCCGGGGGTCAGGTCTTCGGTGGGGTCCCGAGCTCGTCGTCGAGCCCGTGCTGGATCGCGAAGCGCACCAGCTCGACCCGGTTGTGCAGCTGCAGCTTGTTCAGGGTGTTCTGCACGTGGTTCTGCACGGTGCGGTGCGAAAGCACGAGCCGCTCCGCGATGTCCTTGTACGACAGCCCCTTCGCCACCAGCCGCAGCACCTCGGTCTCGCGGTCGGTCAGCCGCGGCACCGGCGGTCCCGACGCCGGCGGCGGCCCCGCCGAGAGCCGTCGGTACTCCCCCAGCACCAGCCCCGCCAGCCCCGGCGTGAAGACCGCCACGCCCTCTGCGGTCCGCCGCACCGCGTCGAGCAGCTCCTCGCGCGATGCGGACTTCACCAGGTAGCCCGTCGCGCCGGCCTTGACCGCCTCGAGCACGTCGGCCTGCTCCCCCGAGGCCGACAGCACCAGCACGCGGGGCGGCGGTTCCAGCGACCCGACCAGCTCGCGGGTCACCTCGACGCCCGAGAGCACCGGCAGCTGCAGGTCGAGCACCACGACGTCGGGACGGGCAGCCGGCGCGCGACGTACGGCCTCGGCGCCGTCGCCCGCGGTGGCCACCACCTCGAAACCGCCCTCGGTGAGGTCCCGCGCCACCCCTTCGCGCCACATCGGGTGGTCGTCGACGACCATCACGCGCGTCACCGCGGCACCCGCATCTCGACCTCGGTGCCGCCGCCCGGCGCCGACTCGACGGCCGCGGTGCCGCCGAGCTGCCGCACCCGCCCGAGGATCGACGCCGCCACCCCCAGGCGTCCGTCGGCCGCGGCCTCGTCGAGCCGACCGGGCGGCATCCCGGCCCCGTCGTCGCGCACACTGACCACAACCTCGTCGCCGTCGTCCTCGACCAGCACCCAGGCCCGCGCCGCGTCACCGGCGTGCGCGGCCACGTTGGCCAGCGCCACCCCGACGGCGGCCGCCAGCTCGCGGGCGCGCGCCGCCGTCAGCACCACCGGCGTCGCGGGGGTCGAGACCGTCACGGCGCTCGAGGCGTACGTCGCCAGCAACCCGCGCAGGTCGACCTCGACCGCACCCGGGTCGGGCGCGGCGCTCACCAGGGCGCGCAGCGCCTGCTCCTGCTCGGCGGCGAGCCGGCCGATCTCGGCCGCCTCGCCGCCGGCGTCCTGGCCGCGCCGCCCGACCAGCGCGAGCACCTGCAGCACGCCGTCGTGGATCTCGCGGGAGAGCCGCTCGCGCTCCTGGGTCGCCGCCTGCACGGCGAGCGCCCGGGCCAGGGCGAGCTCGCCCCGCCGGGCAAGGGACATGGTGTAGCCCACCACGGCGCCGGCGAGCAGCAGCAGGACGATGTTGTTGGCGGTCGACACGGTGAGGGCGCCGCGGTGGACCAGGTCGGCCGCGCCGACGGCGGCCGCCGCGCCCACACCGGCCGGCCAGCCGCCCTTGATCCCGAACGCGAGCACCGGCGCGGCAGCCCAGACGACCGGCAGGGTCTGGGCCCCGGCCTCGATCCGGTCGACGTCGTCCAGCCACCGGGTCGAGACGACCGCGGCCACGGCCACGGCCAGGTCGACGCCGAGGACGGGCCAGGTCCGCCCGGCCGGCCGGGCGTAGATCAGGTAGGTGGCCACGGTCCACGCGGCCATGAGCCCGAGGACCATCCAGCCGGCCAGCGGGTGGGCGTACTCGTCGACGCGTCGGACGTACACCGCGACCGCGTAGGCCAGCCCGAGCGCGCGGAACACCGCCAGCGCCCGCCACACCGCCGTCTCGATCCCCACCCGGGTCAGGCGGCCTTGTCGTCCTTGTCGGCCTTCTCGGTCCGCTCGGCCCTGCCGGCGGCCTTGGCCTCGGCCCTCTCGGCCTTGATCCGGTCCTTGGCCACCTGGGCGTAGATGTCGACGTACTCCTGGCCGGAGAGCTCCATCAGCTCGTACATGACCTCGTCGGTGATCGACCGCAGGACGAACCGGTCGCCCTCCATGCCCTCGTAGCGAGAGAAGTCGAGCGGGGCGCCGATCTTGATGCCGACCCGGATGCCGAAGGTCGGCATCTTGCGTCCCGGCGGCTGGATCTTCTCGGTGTCGATCATCGCGACCGGCAGCACGGGGACGTTCCCCTCGAGCGCCATCCGGGCGACCCCGGTCTTGCCGCGGTAGAGCTTGCCGTCCGGAGAGCGGGTGCCCTCGGGGTAGATGCCGAGGCAGTCGCCGCGGCGGAGCACCTTGAGCCCGGTGCGCAGCGCCGCCTCGGACGCCGAGCCGCCCGAACGGTCGACCGGGAGCTGCCCGACGCCCTTGAAGAACCCCGCGGTCAGCCGGCCCTTGAGCCCGCGGCCGGTGAAGTAGTCCTGCTTGGCCAGGAAGGTGATCCGCCGGTCCACCACGAGGGGGAAGAAGATCGAGTCCGAGAAGCTGAGGTGGTTGCTGGCGAAGATGGCGCCGCCGGTGGCCGGCACGTGCTCGAGCCCGATGACGTAGGGCCGGAAGACCAGCTTGAGGATCGGACCCAGGACGATCCGCTTGAGGAACCAGTAGAACACCGGCGGACCTCCTCCCGTGCCGATCGGGCAGCCGCCGCGGCCTGCGCGTCGCGACGTGCCAGGCCCGCCCGTCGTGCCTGGTGACGCGAACACTATGGGATGCCCGGCCGATCGTGCGACGATGCCGACCATGGGAAGCCGACCATGCCCGTGATGCCCGGCGCCGAGCCCTTCCACCACGACGGGGGGTCCGTCGGCGTCCTCCTCTGCCACGGCTTCACCGGCACGCCGCAGTCGCTTCGCCCCTGGGCCGAGCACCTCGCCGCCGCCGGGCTGACCGTCGCGCTGCCCCGGCTGCCCGGGCACGGCACGACGCTGGCCGAGGCCAACCTGACCCACTGGGAGGACTGGTACGCCGAGCTGGACCGCCACCTCGCCCAGCTGCGGGAGCGGTGCGACCAGGTGTTCGTCATGGGGCTGTCGATGGGCGGCACGTTGGCCATCCGGCTCGCCGAGGTCCACGGCGACGACGTGGCCGGACTGGTGCTGGTCAACCCGAGCCTGCTGACCAAGCGCCCCGACCGGTTCCTGCTGCCGGTGCTGCGCTGGGTGGTGCCGACCTGGCCGGGCATCGCCAGCGACATCAAGAAGCCGGGCGCGACCGAGCTGGCCTACGACAAGATCCCGGTCAAGGCGTCCTACCAGCTGACCCGGCTCTGGCTGACCACCCGCGGCGACCTGGCCAAGGTGACCCAGCCGGTGCTGATCTTCCGGTCGACCGAGGACCACGTCGTCGAGCCGGACAGCTGCGAGATGTTCCACGCCAAGGCGTCCTCGACCGACGTGCGCGAGGTGGTGCTCGAGGACAGCTACCACGTGGCCACCCTCGACAACGACGCGCCGACCATCTTCGAGGGCAGCGTCGAGTTCGTCCGCGAGCTGGCCAAGACCCCGATCTGAGCGAGCGGCCGGTACCACGAGATGACCAACAGCGCACCCCGTCGGGACAACGGCCTGCACGCGCCGTCGTACGACCGGCTGCGCGACGTCGAGACCCACCTCGTCGACGGCCTCCTCGACCGGCTGCGCGACGTCGACGTCGCCGCCTACAGCGCGCCGACGCCGGGCAGGCGCGGCCCCTACGGCGACACCGTCATCCCCGGCGGACCGAGCGACGCCGTGTGGGTCGACAGCCGCCGCCGCGACGAGGCGAGGCAGGTGACCGACCGCTACCTCGAGGAGGTCGCCGCCGAGGTCGCCTGGGCCGGCATCGTGGCCGACTTCGACCTGGAGTCGGCCGACGAGGTGCCCCGGTGGCCGGCCAGCGAGGACCTGCCGGAGTCGACGGCAAAGGAGGGTACGTCCGACGGCGACCCGGCCGAGTCCTCGACGACGTACTCCTCCTTCGAGGAGCTGCGCGCCACCACCCCCGCGCCACCGGTCATGCGCCCCGACCCGGACGAGCACTTCGAGCCGCCGGCCCCGCCGCCGCTGCCCAAGGTCGACACGGTCGGGCGCTTCGCGTGGGCGGGGGCCGTGGGCGGGCCGCTGCTGCTGGTCCTGGCGACGCTGCTGGGGCTCCCGGTCGCCGGGTGGGTCGGGTTGCTGGCGCTGGCCGCCTTCATGGCAGGCTTCGTCACGCTCGTCGCCCGGATGAAGGACCGTCCCCCGACGGACTCCGGCCCGGACGACGGAGCAGTCGTCTAGCCGCTGTTCGTCAGGACAGTCGTTCAACGGAAGGACCGACCGTGCACAGCGAGACCGTCGAGGTACGCGGCCATCTGATCGACTCGGGCGTCCTGTCGCGGGTGCTCGACGACATCCTCGAGTACAACTGCGACTACTCGATCGACCGGTTCGAGGTCGGCCGGACGCCGGTCGACGAGTCCTACGCGCGACTCACTGTGAAGTCCGAGGACGCCGAGGACGTCGACCGGGTCGTGATGCGGCTGATGGCCCACGGCGTCAACTCCACCGACCCGGGCGAGGCGACGCTGCGCGAGGTGGAGACGGACGGCGTCTTCCCCGACGACTTCTACTCGACGACCAACCTCGAGACAGTCGTGCGCCTCGGCGGGCACTGGGTGCCGGTCGAGAACCCTGAGATGGACTGCGGCATCGTCGTGGTCGGCGAGCGGGCGCGCACGATCGCGGTCAGCGACGTGCGGGCCGGCGACCGGGTGGTGTGCGGGCCGGGCGGCGTCAAGGTGGTGCCGCTGCCGGCGATCGACCGCTCGCACGGGGGCTTCGAGTTCATGAAATCCGAGGTGTCGTCGGAGAAGCCGCAGGCGCTGCTGGTGCGCCAGATCGCCCAGCAGATGCGCGACGTCAAGGCCGAGGGCAAGAAGGTGCTCTGGGTCGGCGGGCCCGCGGTCGTGCACACCGGGGCTGCGCCGGCGATGGTCGCGCTCGTCGAGGCGGGGTACGTCGACGTGCTCTTCGCGGGCAACGCGCTGGCGACCCACGACATCGAGGCGGCGCTCTTCGGCACCTCGCTCGGGGTCGACCTCAGCCAGGGCCGGGGGGTCGAGCACGGGCACGAGCACCACATCCGGGCGATCAACCAGATCCGCAAGGCCGGTTCGATCACCAAGGCGGTCGAGTCCGGGGTGCTCACCTCGGGCGTCATGCACGCGATGGTCACCGGCGGCAAGCAGTGGGTGCTGGTCGGCTCGGTGCGCGACGACGGCCCGCTGCCCGACGTCTACACCGACGTGATCGAGGGGCAGCGCGCGATGCGGGCCGGGCTGGCCGAAGTGGGCTTCGCGATCATGGTGGCGACGATGCTGCACTCGGTCGCGACCGGCAACATCCTCCCCGCCTCGGTGCCGCTCGTGTGCGTCGACATCAACCCCGCGACGGTCACCAAGCTGGCCGACCGCGGCTCGGCCCAAGCCCGCGGCATCGTCACCGACATCGGGCTCTTCCTCGAGCAGCTCGCGCTCGAGCTCGCGCCGGCCTACCGCGCCGGCGAGCGCCCCGGCTCCGACGCCCCCTAGCCGGACTGTCGGAGAATCCGCACGATGACCATGCGGATTCTCCGACAGTCCGGCTCAGGGACGGGCTGTGGACGAGCTCAGCCGCCCGTCGGTCGAGTCCGGCACGGTTGTCGGGGTGCCCACCACCTTGCACAAGCTCGGGAGCGACGAGTTCCGGGCACTGGCGGCGCACCAGGAGCACCTGGTCAGCCGGGTCCAGTTCGATGTGCACGGAGTCGGGCACCAGCTGGTCGCCCGGCGCGTCGGCTCCGGCCTGTGGCAGGCAATCGGACCTCAAGTGGTCGCCCTCTTCCCCGGCCAGCTCACTCGTTGCCAGCAGATGTGGGTCGGCGTCCTGCACGCGGGCGGCAACGCCGTGCTGGCCAGGCTGACCGCGCTCGAGGCGGCTGGGCTGACCGGCTTCCACGACGACTGGATCCACGTCTGCCTCAGGCAGGGCGACAACACCGACGACCTCGTCCACGACCTGGTCCACGTCCGGGTGCACGAGAGCCGCAACCTGCCGGCCGAGCACCTGCTCCGCCATGCGTCGCCGCCCCGGATGCGCCAGGACCGGGCTACCGTCGACGCCGCCTCAGCTGCCGTGAGCGAGCGCGCGTGCCGGACGATACTGACCATGTCGGTGCAGCAGCGGCTCGCCAACGTCCAGCTGCTTCGCCCGATGGTGGTCGAGCGGCGCACCCTGCCCCGCCGAGCCACCATCCTCGAATGCTTGGACGACCTGCAAGGTGGGAGCCACTCACTCCCCGAGCAGGACTACCTGCGCGTGCTGCGGCGGGCCAGGCTGCCGTTGCCGACCCGCGAACGTGTCGTGCGGCGCCCAGACGGCCGCTACGTCCTCGATGCCGACTTCGACGCGTGGCTGGTCACAGTGGAGATCAACGGCGCTCACCACATGGACGTCCGGCAGAAGGAGTGGGACGACATCCGACGCACGCGGCTAGCCATCGGCGGCCGGCTGGTCGTCGACATCGGGAGCTGGACGGTCCGCCACGACAGCAACCTGGCGGTGCTGCTCACCGCCGACGCGCTGCTGTCACGCGGCTGGCGACCGACGAAGCGGCGGCGGGCGGCCCTCGAGGCGATGGCGGCCGAGCACCCGACGTTCACGTGGACCTCGTCAGCCGCCCTCAGGGCTCCGACTGTCGGGAATTCCGCATGATGAACATGCGCATTACCCGACAGTCGGCGCAATTTTCGGTGGTCAGTCGGTGGGGACGCCGACCGTGACGAGGACCGGGCGGTGGTCGCTGGCGCGCTCGACGCCCGGCGCAGACACCACCTCATAGCCGCGCACGACCAGCCCCTCGGTGCCGAACACGCCGTCGATGCGTCGGTCGGGTGCCGCGGCCGGGAAGGTCGGCGCGCTGTCCGGCGCCAGGTCGGGCATCCCGGCGTCGGCGAACGCCTGCCAGGCCGCGTGGCCGGGCCGCTCGTTCACGTCGCCGGCCGCCAGCGCGTGCCGGCCGCCCAGCGCGGCCCGCACCTGCAGCACCCGCATCGTGTGCTCCAGCCGCTGCGCGGCGTCCAGGGGCAGGTGCACCGACAGGACGGTCAGCCGCGCCCCGCCCTTGGACACCACCGCAGCGGCGACCCCGCGGGCCGGCCAGAGCAGCTGGCGCGACAGGCACACCTCGGTGGCGCTCTTGACGTCGACCCTCAGCGAGCCGAGCAGCGCCGAACCGCCGGTGGTCCCGCCGCCGGCGACGTACAGCTGCCCGCAGCCGCGGGCGAGGGCCGCGCACTTGGCCCGCCACCGCAGGTACTTGGGCGACTCCTGCACGCACACCACGTCGGGGTCGAGGTCGCGCACGACCCGCGACAGGACGGCGCGGTCGTCGCGCAGCCCGTGCACGTTCCACGACAGGATCCGGAAGTCGACCTCAGGCACGGACCGCACGCTACCGAGGTGTCGGCACGGCACGCGCGTTGGAGGCCAGCGCGTGCAGCACCGTCTTGACCTGGAACGGCGTCAGCCCCGGGTGCTTGGACAGCAGCCGCGCCACCAGCCCGGTCACGTGCGGGCAGGCGAACGAGTTGCCAGTGGCCCGGATCGTCCGCCCGCCGGTCCACGCCACGTCCACGTCGACGCCCGGCGCCCCGAACTCCACCGGCGGGTCCGGGTTGTAGTCGTAGTCGAAGGGGTCGTCCCCCGCCCGAGCCGCCACCGACAGCACCGCCGCGAACTCCGACGGGTAGCTCGGCACCGGGATGTTGTTGACCGCGCAGACCAGCACCGTCCCGGCGAAGTAGGCCTCGTCGGCCACCCGGTGGAACGTCGCGAACTGCGAGGCCCGGCCCGACGAAAGGCTGAGGTTGGCCACGTGCATCCCGTTGTCGACGGCCCACCGCAGCCCGGTCACGAACGCCGCCGCGCGCCCGGACAGCCGAGCACCGAGCACGCGCACGCTGTAGATCTCGCACTCCGGAGCCGCCCGCCGGATGATGCCGGCGCAAGCCGTCCCGTGCCCGTAGAGGTCGGCGTGCGGCCCCTCGACCAGGGTGGTCCGGCCGGTCCGCGCGTCGACCTCGACCGCCACTCCCCCTGCCACCCCGCGGATCGCTGGGTGCGCCCCGTCGACCCCGCTGTCGATGACCGCGACCTTCACCCCCGCGCCGGTCGCGTCGCCCCACGCCCACTCGCGGGTGAGCGGCAGCTCGGCGGGCAGCGCCGCCACCGACGGCAGGTGGCCGCGAGCGAACTGCCAGGACCAGGCGGGCAGCACGCCGGTCACGGCGTCGCTCTCCCGTCTGTGTAGTCCAGGACGTCGGCAACCAGGCGTACGGCCAGCCGTCGCTCGGCCGGGCCGGCGGCAGCGAGCCGGGCGAGCAGCGAGCCGAGCTCGGCGAGGTCGGGGTCGACCGGTGACGACCGGTCGGACATGACGTCGTCCATGGCGTGGGCGAGTGACTCGAGCTCGGTGCCGCCGGCGGTCGCGATCGCGTCGAGCAGCATCCGGCCGGAGTCGGTGAACAATCGCGCCGACTCGACCGACAGCGCGGCCTGCTGGGCGAGCAGCGACAGCATGAGCAGGTCGCGCTCGGCCCCGGGGCGGCTGGCGTCGCGGTCGAGCACCTCGACCACGCCGATCAGGGTCTGCTCGGTCTCGAGCGGCGCCGCGAGGATCGAGCGCGGCAGGTAGCCCGTCTTCTCCGCCACGTCGGCCGCCCAGCGCGGGTCCTGGGTCACGTCGGTGATCTCGAGGGCCTGCCCCGAGCTCACCACCCAGCCGGCCACCCCCACGCTGACCGGCACCCGCAGGCCCAACGTCGAGGTGGCCCCCACGCCGGCCGCGACGGTGAAGGTGAGCGTCTGCTCGTCCGGGTCGAGCAGGGCGATGGAGCACGCCTGCGACCCGAAGGCGTCGCGCGCCGCGTCCACCAGCGACTGCAGCCGCTGGTGGTGGCCGGGCGGCGCCAGCGCCGGGCCGACGACGGCCGCGAGGTCGCGTAGCGCCCGCAGCACATCGGCCTCCCACGGGCCGGCCGCCCCGCCGTCGGTCACCTTGCCGCTCCGTCCATGAAGGGCCTCTTGCGAAGGATCAACCTACGGCGTCCGGCAACTGCGCAACAGCCGTCGGTGGCAAGGACTGGGCCAGGGTCTGCCCGCCAGACCCGGCAGGCAACCTCAGCTCCTGGCGTCCGGGTCGACACGCCGCCCCAGGCGACGCCCCTGCAGACAACTCTCGATGCGTTGCATGAGCAGCATGATTGCGAGCGCCGCGAACGGACCGGCGAGCGCCAGGTAGCGCAAGGGCTCAGCGCGCCGACGGCAGATCCCGAGGCATGGTGACCTCGATCTGCTCCACGGTCACCATGAAGCCCGCGATGTTGACGTCGACGGGGCCGATCCGCACCAGGTGCTTCGTCTCGTCGGACACCAGGGTGGCCGCTGCGGTGTGCCGACGGCTTCCCACGGCGACCGGTGTCCCGTCGACGTCGACGAGCTGGCCCGTCATGACGCCGGCTGCCGTGATCTGGCCGAAATCCGACCGGAGCCGCTCCAGGCGGTAGGTGCCGGTGAACAGTCCGCGGGCGCCGCTCGGGGTAGCGAAGGCACCAGTCACCTCACCGTTCGACGGCAGCGTCGAGGCGTGGGCCCTCGCAGGCGACGTCGGCAGGGCGCGGTCGGACGGGAAGGGCAGGACGGTCATCAGGGTCACCTCGGGTCCGGGGACGTGCGGTCACCCCGGAAGACGGCTCGGGCGGGATCGCATGACGCGTACCCGGGACCTGATGCGCCCGTGCGATGCGCCCTGCGCCGAAGGAGACCGGGCGTGACCAGGCGGTCGCCTACCGATGTTTGCGGGTTGTCATGACGCAGCCGGCCCGACATCTGCAGGTGAAAGGTCCGTTTTGCGTCCGCATCGACACCGCCAGGAACCGCTGCGCACCGGGGGTATGCGGGCGCCGCCGAGGACAAGGAGCAATGCGAGCAGCGGTCCGGCAGCAGGCAGGGCCCAGCGAGCGGAGCGGGGTGACCTGTGCACGGACGCGCCTACCCGGAGCCCCAGCCGGAACGGCAAGCCTCGGGCCCTACGACCAGGAACCCGAGGCCAAACCCTCGGGTTATCCGTAGTTTCGCCCGGCTCCGGCGCGGCGCACCGTGGTCACAGGCAGCCGAGCGGCTGCCGAGCACCGGCCGGGCAGCGTGCCCGGCCGGACCCACGACCACGCCGCACCAGGAGTCCGCCATGCCCCGCGCCCGTGCCACGACCGCCGCCAGCCTCGCGCTGCTCACTGCGGCGACCGCCGTGATCAGCCTCGCTTCCGCCGGGCAGGCGCAGGCGGCTGCCGCGACGTACGGCTCCACCACGCCGATCCCCATAGGCGGCACCCACCAGGTGCTCCATGCGTCCAGCGGCCTGGTGATCAACGACGGCAAGGCCTCGACCTACCCGGTCCAGACGGCGGAGTTCGTCGACGGGCTGGCCGGGACGGTCACCGACGTGGACCTCCGCCTCGAGAACTTCTCCCACGAGCGACCCGACGACGTCGACCTCATGCTGGTGTCGCCCAGTGGAGTCGCCTCCGTCGTCATGTCCGACGTCGCCGCCGGCGGCATCGGCGCCACCGACCTCGACATCGTGCTCGACGACGAGGCACCGCAGTCGCTCCCGACCAGCGGTGCGATGCAGTCCACGAGCTACCGACCGCTCAACGCGGCCGGCGGGGACTCCTTCGCGTCGCCTGCACCGACCGGCCCGGTCGGGTCCACCCTGTCGGCCTTCGACGGGACGGACCCGACGGGCTCGTGGCAGCTGTTCGTCTTCGACGACCAGTTCGACTACTTCGGCAAGATCACGGACTGGACGCTGGACGTGACCACGAGCGGCCCGCTGCCGTACCCGTCGACGGTCACGGTGTCGGGTGCGCCGACGACGACCCTGGACGTGGACGTGACCCTCTCCGGCTTGAGACACGCGGACCTCGCCCAGGTCGACGTGCTGCTCGTCGGGCCCACCGGCGAGCAGGCCACGGTGCTCAGCGACGCCGTGGGGCCGGCCGACGAACCGTACCCCGACCTCACTCTGACGCTCGACGACTCCGCGGAGACCTACGTCATGGGTCCGAGCAGCCCGGGCGGTACCTACCGGCCCACCAACCTCGGCACGCCCGACACGTTCCCGGCCCCGGCGCCGACCTCTACCGGCACGACGGCCCTGTCCGTCTTCAACGGGACCAACCCAAACGGCGAGTGGAAGCTCTACGTCGCTGACGACTCGGAGGGCTACCGCGGCGTGCTCGGCGGCTGGTCGCTGCGGATCACCACGAACGACCCCGCCCCGAGCCCGACACCGACCACACCCACCACCGCGGCGCCGACCCCAACTGCAGGCGGTGCCGGCGACACCCGGCACCCGCAGGTCAGCTCGACCAACCCGCGGAAGTCGGCGGACGGCGTCCGTCGGGGCGCGGACGTCGTCGCCAACCTCGACGAGGCGGTACGTCGCTCGACCGTGACCGGCTCTAACGCCTTCCTGGTGCGCAAGGGGTCCACCCGCCACGTCGCGGCGACCGTGACGTGGGAGCCGGGCACCAGGCGCGTCGTCATCGATCCCAGCAAGCGGCTGCGTGCCGGCACCACGTACAAGGCCGTCGTCACCACCGCCGTCACGGACCTGGCCGACAACCGCCTGGACCAGAACCCCACGAGGACCGGGCTGCAGCCCAAGTCCTGGCGCTTCACCACCCGCTGAATCACCGGCTCCAGCTGAATCTTTCCACTGTGTCAGCCAGCCGACAGACGTCCGGCCGGGCCAGACTGAGGATCACGTCGACAGCCCGAAACGCGGGGTCGGTCAGGACAGGGCTCGGAGGACCGGACATGGTGGACAGGCGGAAGGGACCGCGCGGACTGCGCGATCGAGAGGCACCCGAGGTCGAGGGCCACCAGGCTTACGCGATCGGCGAGAACGGCGAGCGGGGCCCGGTCAGCCCGGCACCGGAGCGGCAGCGGGGCGGGGAGCTCCCCGAGGACGTGCAGGGCCACGTCGTCGAGATGGTCCGCCGCAAGGAGGACGGGGAGCGCAAGTAGCAGACCTCTCCTCCCGGGGGGCTTACTGGGAGGAGCGGGGGAAACCGGGGGCGTCGTCCGGCACAGGGCGGCGCCCCCGACGCCTGTCCGTCATTAGCCGAGGCGCGCGTGACTCCGGTCACCACCACGGGCCGGAGGCAGGTCCTCGGCCGGTTCACGGCTCCCGAGGAGCTCCGCCGGCCAGCACCGCCTGCCACACGGCGGCCGCGACCTCGGGACCGCTGACGTCGCTGTGCCCGCTGACGAACTCGTCGGCGAGCAGGTTGTGCAGGCTGCCCGCCCCGAGGTCGTAGGTGGAGCCGACCTTGCGAAGCCGCCCGTCGACCGCCTCGGGCGTGTGCTGCGCGCCGTTGCTGCCCAGCCCGCCGTAGGTGCTCGACGCGTCGCCGATCGCCGAGTCCTGCTGGCCGGCGATCCGCGAGGCCATCGCGTAGGCGATGCCGACCGCCACGTCGTGGCGGGTGTGGGTGATCACCACCGGCCCGTCCACGATGCCGGAGGTGACGAGCGAGCGGTACGCACCGTCGCGACCCGGCTTCCAGTCCTGGGCGAACGCGTTGTGCGAGAAGGCGGCCTGCAGGAGCGACAACGAGGCGACCGCGCCGGGCTGCTGCACCGAGGCGGCAGCCGTCACCAGCCGGCCGCCGAAGCTGTGGCCGGCCAGGTGAATCCGGGCCCGGCCCACCACGTTGTCGGCCAGCGCCGGGCCGACCGTTCCGGCCCCGATCGTGCCGGCCCGGTTCTTCATCTCGTAGTACGTCACCAGGTTGAGCAGCATCCGGCCCTTGGAGGCGAGCCCGCCTAGCAGCCCCTGCGCCGAGCCGAAGCCGGCGCCCAGCCCCAGGCCGTCGGCAGAGCCGTTCGCCGCGGTCGCCCCGGTCTCCTCCGGCGGAGGCATCTCGGTCATCAGGTCCAGGGCCGCGGCCTCGATCCTGTCCATCAGCTCGTCACCGTCGAGGTCGAAGAACTGGTCGATCGCGTCCGACGGCTCGCTCTCCTCGCGCGTCACCAGCGACCGCAGCAGGTCGGCGTAGCGGCGGCGGGCCTGCGCCGAGCGCTCCAGCTCGGGCGCCAGGTCGGCCGCCTCCTTGAGGGCGGCCTCGGCCTCCACGCCGTCGAACGCGCTTGCGAGGTCGAGCACGTCCTCGCTGAGGTGCGGGTCGGCCGCACCTGCCGCGGCAGCCCCGCCCGAGATCAGCGACCGCTCGGCGAAGCGCTTGGACGGCCACAGCACGCCGCAGATCGCGACCGACCGGTCGGAGCCACCGGCGTCGGGCCGGCCGCGCACATCGTCCAGCCTGGTCGCGATGCGCTCGTAGAGGGCGTGCGCCTCCTCCATGTCGTTGTTCCAGCCGTGGGCCAGGACCAGCACGTCGGTCGATTCGTCGGCCAGCCGGCGCAGCGCGCGCACCTGGTCGCGGTCGACCAGCGACCCGTCCTTCGCGACCTGCAGCGGGTGGTAGTCGTAGTGGTCGAGCGCTGACATGACGTCCCCCAGACGGGTCGATCAGACGGACTGGATCGCACGCATGGCATCGACGAGGCCGTGCCCCTGGAAGTCCCGGACCCGGCCGAGGTCGGTCGCCGTGGACGTGAAGATGTGCTTGACCCGCTCGGGCCTGCCGATGAACTCCCGACGGATCGACAGAAAGGCGGCGATCACGCCCGACACGTGCGGCGCTGCCATGCTGGTGCCGCTCGACTCCACGTAGTCGACGCCGTCGGTCGGGCCGGCCCCGCCGTCGGTTTCCCCGTCTCCCGACGTGCCGGCGGCCTCCCTCATCCGGCCGGCCGCCGCGGACAGGATCCGCTCCCCCGGTGCCACCAGGTCGGGCTTGGCGCGCCCGTCGCCGGTCGGTCCCTTCGATGAGAAGTAGGAGACGCCGTACACGTGGGGCATCTCGCGGTGGGTGGAGCCGACCGTGATGGCGAGGTCGGCGTTGCCCGGGTCGTTGACGGTCAGGGCGCGGGCCGCGGCGATCGCCCGCTTCTGCAGGGCGTCCGCCGCGTAGGCGTAGCCGGTGTTGCCGGCCGCCACCACGACGACCACCCCGCTGCGCACCAGGCGGTCGATCTCGACGCAGAGCGGGCTCTGCCCGCAGGCGAACCACTCGGGGTCGAAGTCGTAGCCGAGGCTGAGGTTCACGCCGTGAACCTTGATCATCCGGCCGTGGTCGTTGACCGTCTGGATGTGCTCCAGCGCGGTGAGGATGTCGCTGGTGCGACCGACCCCGTCGTCAGTGAGGACCTTGTAGCTCACGATCGAGCACATCGGCGCGATCCCGGAGAGGCACTCCAGCGCCGCCCGGCGCTCGGTCACGTCGCCCTTCTGGTCGCGCTCGAAGCGCACCGCGACGAGCGGCTTGCTCTTCGTGCCCGCGGCGTAGCCGGCGATGATGCCCGCGACGTGGGTCCCGTGCCCGTTCACGTCGACGGTCGCCTTGCCGGTGCCGGTGAAGTCGCGGTGCCGCAGCGGCGCGACGTCGGTGTTGCCGTGCTGCTTGAAGTGCCGGTGCTTGACGTCGACCCCCGTGTCCAGCACCGCCCAGGTGATGCTCTCGCCCTGGGCCGCGAACGACGCGCGGGCAGCGTCGGCCTTGACGGTCGACACCGAGCGGTCCAGCAGGGTGTGGGCCTCGAAGTCGGGCCAGATGTGGAAGATCGCGGTCGGCGTCCCCTTGTCAGCTGCCACCGACCGGTCGAGCACGGCCAGCTCGCGGATCACGGCGGGCTGCAGGTCCGCGACGATGTACTGCCCCCCGCGGGCCCGGTCCGGGGAGCCCTGCACGACATCGCCCTTGCCCGCCGTCTTGATCGCGGCGGTGATCAGCTCGAGGGTGCGCTTGGTGGCTGCCGGCCGGCCGCCGGGGTAGTTCAGGTTGACGTCGATGACGACCGGCATGGTCTCCGTCGGCGCCTCCTCCAGCGCGTCGTCGATGTCGTCGAGCAGCGGGATGGCGATGACCGACCGGTCCAGGATCCGCGGGTCGTAGCGGCCGTTGCGGCGTCGCCCCATCAGCCGTCGCGACGCACCGTCGCCGGCGGACCCGGACGGGGACCCGTCCGTCGGCCGGTCGCCCCCCGATCGTCCCTGCGCGCTGTCGTTCGCGGGCATGCGCGTCTCGACCCCCCTTGATCGACCCCTGCTTCACCATGCGCGTGGGCGCATAGAGCGTCAAGTCAACACTTGTCCATGTCTGTCGCGGCT
>DATHAP010000034.1 GCA_035489715.1 Actinomycetes bacterium | reverse complement strand
CGAGCTCGCCGGCATGGGCCCGGACCCAAGCGGCGATGGCGTCACCCAACGAGCCGGTGCACATGATGTCCAAGGCCAGGCCGGCGCCGTGGTCGCCGTAGCCGGTGTTGCCGCCCCACGAGCTGACCGCGGGGAACGCGGCGCAGACCGCGCGGTAGACCTTGATCGCGTTGCTGGTCAGCCCCGACTCGACCGACGAGCCGTCGGAGCAGGGGGCGTAGGTCACGCCGGCAGCCGGCCCGACGCTGGGCTGCTCGGGCTCCGGCTTCGCGGCGGCCAGAGCGTCACGGCGCACCCAGACCATGCGGCCGTTGCGCCGGATCTGGGCCCAGCCGTCGTTCACCAGGCCGGTCACCTGCACCTTGGTGCCGTCGTCCAGCTCGGTAAGCCGGTCGGTGCTGCGGGCCGGGCCGCTCCACACCACGACGTCGTCGGTGAGCCAGCGTGCCGTCAGGTGCAGCGGGGCGACCCGGTCGGCGACGGCCCTGACCTCGGTCAGGGTCGGCAGCTCGGGCTCGGTGCGGGCGACGGAGCGGGACACCGTCCGGACGTACGCCCGGCTGGCCTCGGGGGCCATTCCCCGGCCACCGGTGACCCGGTCACCTGCGGCGCCCGCGACGGCGGCGTCACCGGCGGTGGCGACACGGTCACCGGGACGGGTCAGGGCAGCGGCTCCGGGCACCACCGTGGCGACGGCAAGGGTCGCGACGGCAGGGATGCCCACCCGCTGCAGTCGCTGCCGTGCGGGCACGGTTCGTCTGTGGCGGCCGGCTGGCACGCGGTATCACCTGGGGACGGTCGGGGGGAGGGGACGGCCACGAGTGAAGCACATCTACCCGCCCGGGCCACAAACCAGTCCCCACGGCGGGTCCGGGCATTCCGGACGCGCCCGCCGCTCAGGCGGCGAGGCCGAGGGCGAACGGGAGGACGGCGTCGGCGCCGGCCGCCCGGAGCAGCCGGCCGGCCACCGTGACGGTCCAGCGCGAGTCGACCAGGTCGTCGACGAGCAGCACCGGGCCGTCGAGCGCGGCGAGGGCGCCGGCCATCGCCGGCGGGACCGTGAACCGGTCGTGCACGGCGGCCAGTCGGAAGGCGCTGTTGCCGCCGGGCTCGCCGGGGTCGCGGTCGTCGGTCAGGCCGAGCGCACCGAGGTGGGTGAGTCGGCCGAGGGTGGCCAGCCGGTCGGCCACCGACGCGACAAGCTGCGGCCGGCGACGGGACGGGAGCGCGACGACGGCCACCGGCCGCTCTGCCCAGCCCCAGCCGGCGAGCACCTCGACGCAGGCCGAGAGCAGGGCGTCGTCGGCCGGCGTGTCGGGCGCCGCGAGCACCGCCCGCACGCGCTGCCCCCAGCCGAGGTCG
Source organism: Actinomycetes bacterium (assembly GCA_035489715.1). NCBI lineage: Bacteria > Bacillati > Actinomycetota > Actinomycetes > Actinomycetes bacterium. The sequence goes on along the minus strand of DATHAP010000034.1, from coordinate 5,769 downwards.
GTGAGCCGGGCCACGGCGCGGCCCTCCTCGAGCCGCTCGTCGGCGCTGATGCGGCCGGAGAGGGGGACCCCGAGCCGCCCCATGCCGGAGGGCCACTGGGACCGCGGGTCGATCGGCACCCCGACCCGGCGCAGGGTGCGCTGGGCGGCCTGGACTGCTCCGTCGGGGACGGTCGGGTCGACCCAGGGCCCGGCGCAGCCGTCGCAGCGCCCGCACTCGGCGGCGGCCGGGTCGTCGAGCTGCTCCTGCAGGAAGCGCATGCGGCAGCCGGTGGACCGCTGGTAGCCGAGCATCGCCTCGGCCTCGGCGGTCCGGGCCGCGGCCACCCGGGCGTAGCGCTCCTCGTCGTAGACCCAGCCCGCGCCGGTCGAGACCCAGCCGCCGCTGACCCGCGACACGGCGCCGTCCACGTCGAGCACCTTGAGCAGCAGCTCCAGCCGGGTGCGCCGCACGTCCGCGACGGTCTCCAGCGCAGCAGTCGACATCGGCCGGTCGGCGGCGGCCAGCGCCCCGAGCACGGCGTCGGCATCGGCCCGGCGCGGCATCGACGCGGTCGCGAAGTAGGCCCAGATGTCGCGGTCCTCCGTGGCCGGCAGCAGCAGCACGTCGGCGCGCTCGGTGGCCCGGCCGGCCCGGCCGACCTGTTGGTAGTAGGCGACCGGTGAGGCCGGTGCGCCGAGGTGGACCACGAAGCCGAGGTCCGGCTTGTCGAAGCCCATGCCGAGCGCGCTGGTCGCCACGAGCGCCTTGACCTCGTTGTCCCGCAGCGCGCGCTCGAGATCGAGCCGGTCCGCCGGGTCGGTCCGCCCGGTGTAGGCGCGCACGTCGTGGCCGGCCTCGCGCAGCAGCGCCGCGGTGTCCTCGGCGGCGGCGACGGTCAGCGTGTAGACGATTCCGCTGCCGGGAAGCTCGCCGAGCCGGGCGGCCAGCCACCCGAGGCGGGCGTCGGCGGTCGGCAGCGCGAGGACGCCGAGCCGCAAGCTGGCCCGGGCGAGCGACCCGCGCACCGTACGGACCGGTGCTCCGCCCGCGCCGAGCTGCTCGACCACGTCGTCGACCACGCGCTGGTTGGCAGTGGCCGTCGTTGCGAGCACCGGTCGCCCGGCGGGCAGCGTGGTCAGCAGGTCGCGGATGCGCCGGTAGTCGGGCCGGAAGTCATGCCCCCAGTCGCTGATGCAGTGGGCCTCGTCGACGACGAGCAGCCCGGTGGCCTGGGCCAGCCGGGGCAGCTGCTCGTCGCGGAACCGCGGGTTGGTCAGCCGCTCCGGGCTGACCAGCAGCAGGTCGACCTCGTCGGCGGCGAGCGCTGCCGACACGTCGGACCACTCGTCGGCGTTGGCCGAGTTGACGGTCACCGCCCGCAGGCCGGCCCGGCGGGCGGCGTCGACCTGGTCGCGCATCAGGGCGAGCAGGGGCGACACGATCAGCGTCGGCCCGGCCCCGCGGGCCCGCAACAGCGCCGTGGCCAGGAAGTAGACCGCCGACTTGCCCCACCCGGTGCGCTGGACGACCAGCACCCGGGCGCCGTCCTCGACCAGGGCGCTCACCGCCTCGAGCTGTCCGTCGCGCAGCTCGGCGTCCGGCCGGCCGACCAGCTCGCGCAGCAGCGTCTCGGCCTCGTCGGCCAGCGGTCCGGGCTGCGTGGCGGTCTGGTCGGGGGTCGTCGTCACCCGCCCACCTCAGCACAGCCCCCGGACAGAGGCAGCGGCGGCGGGCGATGCGGCCGGGTCAGGCGGGGCGGCGCAGGCGGTCGTGGGCGCCGCCCATGACGGTGACGCCGCCGAGGTGGGCCTTGGCGAGCTTGGCGACCACGGTGTAGCTGGTGTCGACCACGTTGGCGATCGGGGTCAGCGCCGTCTGCGAGACCAGCTGGTAGGCGTCGAGCTTGGACAGCCCGGTGAGCTCTTGCACCCAGCCGACCAGCTCGGCGTGGGCGATCCGGAAGGCGTCCTCGAGCGGGCGGGCCGAGCCGGTGGTCATGATGAAGGTGTCGTCCTCGAGCCGCGGCCAGACGGTCGGCGGCACGTCGTGCACCAGGTCGAGCACCAGCTCGGTGTCCATGGCGCACTCGACGGCGACGCCGCAGGTCTCGCCCTCGCCCTGGCGGGCGTGCCCGTCGCCGAGGCTGAACATGGCGCCCTCGACGTTGACGCCGAGGTAGCAGGTGGTGCCGGCCCGCATCTCCGGCGTGTCCATGTTGCCGCCCCAGTCGCCGGGCGCGAGCGACGAGCGCACCTCACCGAGCGCCGGGGCGACCCCCACCGTGCCGTGCATCGGGTCCAGCGGCAGCGCGACCTGGAACGGGGAGTCCAGAGCGTCGTACATCACCGAGCCGGCCACCTGGTCGATCTCGTAGACCCAGGTGCGCTCCGGCAGCGGCTCGTGCAGCAGCGCGGTGAACCGGGTCGCAGTCAGCGCGCCGAACAGCGGCACCGTCGTGCTGACCCCCCGCCCCCCGCGCGGCGTGATCGACCGGAAGTGCACCGCGAGGGTGTCGCCCGGCCGGGCGCCCTCGACGTAGAACGGTCCGGTCTGCGGGTTGATGTAGCGCGGGTCGCAGACCTGGGAGACCAGGTCGGACGTCGACCGGACCCGGCCGGCGAAGCAGTCCATGGTCCAGGTCGACACCAGCGTCCCGGGGCGGACGCTCGCGAGCGGCGCGGCCCCGCCGAACGTGTAGGTGAGCTCGGCGGGGTCCGCGTCGGCATCCGGCTGGACGCGCAGGACCGGCGACGGACCGGGTTCGGTCATCCGGGCAGGGGACCCGTCAGCACCCGGTCAGTGTCGCGGCCCGGGCTGGGGAGGCACGGTCTCGCGCTCGTGCGCCTCCTCGAACACGGTGCGGCCGATGGCGTCGTAGACCGCGCGGTTGCGGGCCTTGAGCCAGTAGACCCCCGCCAGGCCGACGAGGAACGTCGCGACGACCAGGTAGGGGATCGCCTTGAAGAACGGTGCCGTGTTGGCGACACCGCCCGCGAAGTCGATGTTGTCCAGGAGCAGCCAGACGACGTACAGCATGCCGAGACAGCCCAGCGCCGGGATGATGCCGGTGGTGAGGACGTTGCCCGGGGCGGCCTTCTTGACGTGGAAGTACCAGATGACCGCGATGGACGTGATCGCCTGGACGATCAGGATCGCCATCGTGCCGAGGATGGCGAGCAGGCCGTACTGGTAGAAGTACGCGCCGCGGAGCGGGTCGTCGCCGTTGGTCGTGAGGAAGTAGAAGCCGAGGGTCAGGACGAGGGTGATGATGCTCTGGGTCAGCGAGGCGACGTGCGGCGTGTGGTGGACGCCGTGGGTGCGGCCGAGGTTGTTGGCGGTCGCCGGCACCTCGCGGCCGATCGCGTAGAGGTAGCGGCTGGCCGCGTTGTGGAACGCGAGTCCGCACGCGAAGGATCCGACGACGATCAGGAACAGGTAGATGTCGCCGATGAACGAGCCGCCGAGCTTGTCCTCGGCCAGGTCGACCCAGAGCCCGATGGAGTCCGTGTTGGCCTTCTCGATCGACTGCTTCTCGCCGTTGCCGACGATCATCATCCAGGACACGAAGGTGTAGAACAGGCCGAGGCCGACGACGGCGAGCAGGGTTGCCCGAGGGACGATGCGCCGCGGGTTGCGCGACTCCTCGCCGTAGACGGCGGTGGTCTCGAACCCGACCCACGACCAGAAGGCGAAGAAGATGCCGATGGCCGCACTGCCCGCAGCGATGGTCGTGCCGTCGATCGAGGCGCCGACACCACCGCCAGGTTCCAGGTTCTTGAAGGCGTTGACCGGGTTGACCGCCTCGGGCAGGTAGCCGTCGGGGCCGCCGCTGAACAGCACGGAGATGGCCAGCGCGCCGAGCAGGAGGACCTCGCAGATCAGGGTGATGCCCAGGAACCCCGCCGCGATGTTGATGTCGAAGTAGCCGAACGCGGCGATGATCGCGATGCCGACGATGGCGATGAGCAGCCAGTTGACGTCGACGTCCAGCCAGCGGTTCAGCGCGTCGTTGGTGAAGTAGGCGAAGATGCCGATCAGCGAGCCCTCGAACACGACGTAGGCCATGGTGGCCAGCGCGCCGGTGGCCATGCCCCACACCTGTCCGAGGCCGTGGGTGATGAAGCCGTAGAAGGCACCGGCGGTGGTGATGTGGCGCGCCATCGAGACGAACCCGATCGCGAACAGCGTCAGCACGATCGTCGCGACCAGGAAGCCGGCCGGCGCGGCGATGCCGTTGCCGTAGCCGACCGCGATCGGCGTGTTGCCGGTCATCGCCGTGATCGGGGCCGCGTTGGCGACGGCCATGAACAGCACGCCGAGCAGGCCGACCGCTCCTGCCTTGAGCTTGTGGGTGCTCTCGGAGCGGGGCACAGGCGCCCGCTCCATCTCCTCGCGCTTCATGTCTTCGGTCGACACCGGCTCAGCTCCGTCCAGACGCAGGATCTCGGCCCCCCGTCGCGCCGGGACGGCCGGTGCCCCGGACCGACGATCGATACCAGGCCGATTCCTGCTGCGCCCAGACCGATTGCCACTCGAGGCGACCGTTCGTCCCGAACCGTGCGGATGTGAAGCAGGTCACATCCGAGGCGGATCGTGGCAGCAACCGGTCGCCAGCGCAAGCACTTCCGCCGAACCTGTGTCGCCGGTCCCGGCGGGTACAGCGGGTCGCCGTTGACGTCACCCGGTCGGGACGCTAATAATCCGTTGCCAGACCAATTCGCCGATTCGGTATGCGAAACGGGCCAGCTGATGACCTTCGACTACGGAGCGTTCTCCTTCGAATCCAAGGAGGACCTGCTCGAGCGGTCCCGGGAGTTCTGGAACCCCGGCAAGACCGACTTCTGGGTGGAGTCCGGGGTGCCGCTGGTCATCGACCGGCGCGAGGAGTACTTCATCTACGACATGTCGGGCAAGCGGCTGATCGACGTGCACCTCAACGGCGGCACCTACAACCTCGGCCACCGCAACGCCGAGGTGGTCACGGCGGTCACCCAGGCGATGGCGCACTTCGACATCGGCAACCACCACTTCCCGTCGCTGGCGCGCACCGCGCTCGCGGAGGCCCTGGTGCGCACCGCACCGCCCGGCCTGACCAAGGTCGTCTACGGCAGCGGTGGCGGCGAGGCGATCGACATCGCCATCAAGACCGCTCGGCACTCGACCCAGAAGCGCAAGGTCGTCTCGATCGTCAAGGCCTACCACGGGCACACCGGCCTGGCGGTGGGCACCGGCGACGACCGCTTCAGCAAGCTCTTCCTGGCCGACCGGCCCGAGGAGTTCCCGCACGTGCCGTTCAACGACCTGGCGGCGATGGAGGAGGCCCTGCACGGGCGGGACGTCGCCGCGGTGATCATGGAGACGATCCCGGCGACGTACGGCTTCCCGCTGCCGGACGCCGGCTATCTCGAGGGCGTCAAAGCCCTCTGCGAGCGCTACGACGCGCTCTACATCGCCGACGAGGTTCAGACCGGCCTGATGCGCACCGGCGAGCTCTGGGCGATCAGCAAGCACGGCTTCAGCCCGGACATCATGGTCACCGGCAAGGGGATCAGCGGTGGGATGTACCCCATTTCCGCCGTCCTGGTCGCCGAGCACGCTGCGGGCTGGCTGACGGAGGACGGCTTCGGCCACATCTCGACGTTCGGTGGCGCCGAGCTCGGCTGCATCGCCGCGCTCAAGGCGCTCGAGATCTGCAACCGCCCGGAGACCCGGTCGATGGTGCACTACATCAGCGACCTGGTCGGGCGCGGGCTGCGGGAGATCCAGGCGGACCACCCGGACTGGTTC
>DATHAP010000033.1 GCA_035489715.1 Actinomycetes bacterium | reverse complement strand
GGTGCTGGTCCGCAACCCGCACTTCCGCGAGTGGTCGTCCGCAGCACAGCCCGACGGCTACCCGGAGCGGATCGTCCTCCAGACCGGCTACACCGACCGGCAAGCAGTCACCCGAGTGATCGACGGTCGGGCGGATCTGCTGTGGTTCGGGGCGACATCCAGCACGGTGGAGGGGTTGCGAACCCGCTACGCCTCGCAGCTGTACACCAACCCGGGGCCCTTCGTCGCGTACCTCTTCCTCAACACCACCAAGCCACCGTTCGACGACCCCCGTGCCCGCCGTGCCATCGCGTTCGCGCTCGATCGCCGGGCCCTCGCTGACGTGTCGGTTGGCCGGGCGACCTGTCAGCTCATCCCGCCCGACTTCCCGGCCTACAAGCCCTACTGCCCGTACACCGTCCGGCCCGGCGACGGGCGATGGACCGGCCCGGATCGGGCTGCAGCAGACGAGCTCGTGGAGCGGTCCGGGACTCTCGGGGCGAAGGTCCGCCTGGTCGTCACGACCGGACGCCCGTTCGAGGAGACGGCCGAAGCCGGACGGCAGGTGGTCGACGTTCTCGACAGCCTCGGCTACGACGCCTCGTTGCGCGTGATGCCGTACGACGACTACTGGGCGTTCGTGTTCGATCCGACAAGCCCGTTCAACGCGGGACTGACGATGTGGGCCGGCGACTACCCGACCGCCTCGCAGTACGTCGGGGCCATTACCTCGTGCGACCCCGACCTGGGCATCTTCAATCTCGCGCACCACTGCGATCCGGTGATGGACGCGCGAATGGTTGCGGCGGCCCAGTTGCAGCTCACCGATCCGGCTGCCGCGAACGCCGAGTGGGCCAATCTTGACCGGGCCGCTGTGCGCGCCGCGGCGGTCATACCGTTCAGCGCCATCCAACAGCAGGACTTTGTCAGCCACCGGGTCGGCAACCTGAGCGTGCACCCACTCTTCGGCCCGCTCGTCGCCCAGATGTGGGTGCAGTGAGCGGCCCGCCAGCCGAGGCAGCGGCGACAATCAGTCCAGGTAGTCGCGCAGGACCTGCGACCGCGACGGGTGGCGCAGCTTCGACATCGTCTTGGACTCGATCTGGCGGATCCGCTCTCGGGTGACGCCGTAGACCTTGCCGATCTCGTCCAGCGTCTTGGGCTGGCCGTCGGTCAGGCCGAAGCGCATCGACACCACACCCGCCTCGCGCTCGGAGAGCGTGTCGAGGACCGAGTGCAGCTGTTCCTGGAGCAGGGTGAACGACACGGCGTCGGCCGGCACGACCGCCTCGGAGTCCTCGATCAGGTCGCCGAACTCGCTGTCGCCGTCCTCACCGAGCGGGGTGTGCAGCGAGATCGGCTCCCGGCCGTACTTCTGCACCTCGACGACCTTCTCCGGGGTCATGTCGAGCTCCTTGGCGAGCTCCTCCGGAGTCGGCTCGCGCCCGAGGTCCTGCAGCATCTGGCGCTGCACGCGGGCCAGCTTGTTGATGACTTCGACCATGTGCACCGGGATGCGGATGGTGCGTGCCTGGTCGGCCATGGCGCGGGTGATCGCCTGCCGGATCCACCAGGTCGCGTAGGTCGAGAACTTGTAGCCCTTGGTGTAGTCGAACTTCTCGACGGCGCGGATCAGGCCCAGGTTGCCCTCCTGGATCAGGTCCAGGAAGAGCATGCCACGGCCGGTGTAGCGCTTGGCGAGAGACACGACGAGCCGGAGGTTGGCCTCGAGCAGGTGGTTCTTCGCCCGACGACCGTCCTCGGCGATCCAGTCGAGCTCCTTCTTCAGCTTCGGCGCGAACTTCTCGGTGCCGTTGATCTTCTCCTCGGCGAAGAGGCCGGCCTCGATCCGCTTGGCGAGCTCCACCTCCTGCTCGGCGTTGAGCAGGGCCACCTTGCCGATCTGCTTGAGGTAGTCCTTGACCGGGTCGGCGGTCGCGCCGGCGGTGGCGACCTGCTGGGCCGGAGCGTCCTCCTCGTCGTCGTCGGAGAGGGTGAAGGACTCCTCGCCCTCGGGGAGCTCGGTCGGCTCCTCCTCGGGCAGGCCCGCGGCGGGCGTCTCCTCGGCGCCGTCGGCGGTCGCGGCGCCCGCGGGAGCGGCGTCCGTCGCGTCCTTGGCGGCCTTGCCGCCCTTGGCCAGGGCCGTCTTCGTCGTGGTCTTGGCCGGCGTGGCGGCCTTCTTCGCGGCGGCGGCCGGGGTGGCCCCCTTGGCCGACGTGGCCGCGGCCTTCTTGGCCGGCTCGCTCTTGGCGGCCGGCTTGACCGTCGTCTTCGCCGCCGGCTTGCCGGCGGCGGGCTTCGCGGCCTTCTTGGCCGGCGTCGACTTCTTGGCCGGCGCACCCACCTTGGAGGTGGTGGCCTTCTTCGTCGTGGTCGCCGCTGCGACGGTCTTGCGTCCGCCCCCGGCGGCCGCGGAAACCTCGGCCTCGACCATGACGGTCACTCCTTCCTGGTGCAGGCTGCGCAGCACGGCCTTCATCCGGCCCGGCGCGATGCCGGCGGCGTCGAAGGCGGACCGGACGTCACCCGAGGTGACGTACCCGCTGGACCTTCCCTGGTCGAGCAGCTCCTGCACCTGCGGGCTGGCGAGCTCTGGGGGAAGGGGGCGGACGCTGTCCGGCACGTACTACCTCTCCTCGCGCGGTGGGCGTGCAGCACCCAGCGCTGGCGTGTCTCGGGGGTCGTGCGGGTGACGACCGCACGTAGCAACACATCATTGTGACACGACCCCCTCGGGGCTGCAGAACCGGCAGGTCAGCGCGTCACGGCAGGAACCGGACCGCCAGCGCCGTCGCGTCGTCGCGGCCCACGGCGTCGTCAAGCGTGGCGGCCGTCACCCGGCCCACCAGGTCCTGCAGCGAGCCGGCCGGGCCGCCCGCGGCGGCCAGCACGGTGGCCAGCCCCTGGTCGAGGTCCTGGCCCCGTCGCTCGACCAGGCCGTCGGTCACGCCGAGCAGCACGTCACCGGGCCCGAGCTCGAGGGTGCGCTGGACGCGCACCTCCGGCCAGCCCAGCGGTGTGGAGCCCGACCCGGCATCGACCAGCTCGGGCTCCTGGCCCTGACGCACCAGCACGAGGGGCAGGTGGCCCGCGCCGCTCACCGCGGCCCGCCGGGCGGCCGGGTTGATCAGGACGTAGACGAGGGTGGCGATCTGGTCCGGCGGCTCGGTGGCGGTGAACACCCGGTCCAGACCCTGCAGGACGGCCTCGGGCAGCGGGTTCGCGTGGGCGAGGGCGCGCAGGGCCGCCCTCAGCCGTCCCATGCCGGCGGCCGCCTCGACCCCCTTGCCCATGACGTCGCCGACGACCAGCACCACCCGCCCGTCCGGCAGGACGAAGACGTCGTACCAGTCGCCGCCCACCTCGGCCTCGGCCGAGCCCGGCCGGAACGTCGCGGCGAGCTCCACACCGGGCACCTCGGGCAGCACGTCGGGCAGCAGGCTGCGCTGCAGGGCCACGGCGGTCGAGCGCTCCCGCTCGTAGAGCCTGGACCGCTCGAGGGCGATGGCGCACTGCCCGGCAAGGGCCCCCACGAAGGCCAGGTCCTCCGGCTCCGGGGTGTCGCCGAGGCGCAGCCGGAGCACCCCGATGCTGCCGCCGGACACGACCAGCTGGAGCGCCAGCACGCGCAGGTCGCCGCCGGTGCCGGTGGCGGCGAGCACGTCCTGGTCGTCGGTGAGCACGATCTCCACGGTCTCGGCGCCGATCGCGGTGCGCGCGGCGTCGCCGATCACCGCCCGGACCTGGTCGACACTGAGGGCCTCGGCAAGGGCCGCGGTCGCCTGCTGCAGCCGTACGGTGCGGTCGATGCTGCGGCGCAGCGCGTCCTCGGCGTGGCGGCGAGCCGTCACGTCCGAGACCAGCACCGCCACTCCGATGACCTCGCCGGCCGGGCCGGTCGCGGGGTACCACTTCGACTCGTAGAAGCAGAGCTCGCCGCTCGTCGGGGACACCGACGTGAAGTCGTCGTCCTGCACCACGGCACCGGTGTCGAGCACCTGGCGCAGGCGGGACTCGACCGCCGCCGCCAGCGGGACGGGCAGGACGTCGACCGGCCGGCGACCGATGTGCTCGGCCATCGGCACACCGTTGATGTCCGCCAGCAGCCGGTTGATGCGGCGGTAGCGCATCTCCGTGTCGTAGAACGCGAACGCCACCGGGGCCTGCAGGACGAGGGTCTCCAGCAGCGCGCTGTCGGACGGCTCGAGCGCGCCCGGGTCCGGGCTCACCCGGTGCTCACCCCCCGACCATCGATCAGTCGACCTCGGCCTTGACCGCCAGGACCGGGCACGGCGCCTCGAGCAGGATGCGCTGCGCGTTGCTGCCGAGGATCAGCTTGCCGACCGGCGTCCGCCGACGGAGCCCGATGACGATGAAGTCGGCGGAGGTCTCCGTGGCGACGGCGATGAGGTCCTCGGCCGGGTCCAGCCCGCGGACGAGCTGGCGCACCTCGTTCTTGATGCCCTCGGCGTCGAGCTCGGCGCGCACGTCGGCGAGCTCGCGCTCGTGCTCGACCGCGTCCTCGTCGTCGAGATGGCTGCCGCCCCGGTTGCTGTTGACGACCACCAGGGGCACGTTGCGCAACCGAGCCTCCTCGGCAGCCCTGCGCAACGCGGCCTTTCCCTCAGCACGCGGCACGTAGCCGACGACGATCGCCATGCGTCCTCCTCGGGTCGTCACGCTGACGCACTCGGACGTTACCCGACGGTCACGCGCCGCGATGCTCGACCTGGCCCTGGACGCGGCTCAACGCCGGCTCGACGGGCTCAAGTCACCCGACCGGGCGCCCGATGCCCCCAACATGTCCCCCTTGGTCGACGACCTCGACCGCACCCGGCGGACCCGGACCCTGGTCGAGGAGCTGATCGCCGACCCCAGCCGCCTCGGGCCAGACCTGCAGCCGGTACGGCGGCTCGACGCGACCGGTCCCGGCGAGGTCGTCGCCTGGAAGGCCACCGGGCGCGGCCAGCCCGGCACCGACCTCGCCGACACCTTGGCCCTGCTGGCCGGTGCGGCCTCGCTCGGGCTGGTGGAGCGGCTGGACTGGGCGTTCCGGGTGCTCGTCCTGGACACCGTCGTGGCCGCCGGACTCACCGAGCCCGTGCACCTCACCCCGGAGCCCGAGACCTTCGGCGGGGCCTGTCCCCCGCGGCTGGCGGTCGCGTTCGGGCGCGGCCGGCGGTCCGTCGCGGTCGCCGCCGAGGTGCATGCGGACGCCTTCGCCGACCCCCGCCGGCTCACCCAGGCCCTCGAGGAGTACCGGGGCTGGGGATGGCAGGTCGTGCTCGCCGACGTGGGCGACGAGATGCTCGCCTCACCCGCTACCGAGGACCTGGCCCGCCGGTTGAGCCCGGACGTGGTGCAGGTCGACCTGGGCCGGAGCGGCGGCCGCCCGCCCCGCTCGGACTCCCCCGCAACCGCCCGGCTGCTCGCCCTCGCGGCCGAGGTCGGCGCCGAGCTGATGGCCGTCGGAGTCGACACGTCGGCGCGCCTCACCGAGGCGGTCGCGCTCGGCGCGACGCTGGGCCGGGGCCTGGTGCTCGGCGCACCCAGCGCCGCCGGCGCGCCGTTCGGCCCGCCGGTCAGCGCGCCAGCCGGTGGGCCAGCCAGCTGAGCGCGAGGGGGTAGCGGTAGTCGATCGCGGCATGGGTCGCCTCGAACAGCTCGAAGTGCACCCGGTCGTCCGGCAGCCCCACCCGGGTCAGCTCGGCCCGGAACGCCTCCGCCCCCAGGTCGAGGTAGTAGTCGTCGGCCGTGCCCGCGTCGAGCCACACGGCTCGCAGCGAGAGCACCGCGTCGGCGTACCGCTCGACCATCCGCACCGGGTCCCACGCGAGCCACCGCTCCCACACCTCGGGCCGCACCACGCCGGTCACCGGGTCCACCGGGAGCACCGGGCGCCCGTCGTCGCCGGGCGAGAACGCCGCCGAGCACCCGAGCGCCGTCATCAGCGCCGCGTCCTCGCCGCGGCTGAAGGGCGGGCGCTGGTGGAACGCGTCCCACCAGCGCCAGATGTCACCGCCGTAGGCCCGCAGGTGGCGAGTCACCTCGGCGAACTCCGGGAGGTAGCAGTACTCGTAGAGCGCGTCACCGGCGTGAGTGGCCAGCGCGCCGAAGAGGTCCGGCCGCAGCATCGGCGTGATCATCGCGCCGAAGCCGCCGCTGGACTTGCCGGAGATCGCCCGCGACTCGCGGTCCGGGATCGTCCGGTAGCGCGCGTCCACGAAGGGCACGACCTCGTCGCAGAGGTATGAGTGGTAGCGCCCGGTGCCGGTCGAGTCGACGAACTGCGACCCGCCGTACGACGTCCACGCGTCGACGTAGACGACCACGCACGGCGGGGCACCCTCCTCGGCGAACACCCGGTCGGCGGTCTCGGTGAACGGCTGGCGGAACGGCGCCCGGTTGTCCCACATCGTCAGGTGCCCGGTGTAGCCCTGGATGACGTAGACCGCCGGGTAGCGGTCCGAGCCGGCAGGGTCGTAGCCCGGCGGCGTGTAGACCCAGAGCGGGCGCTCGTGCGGGTCGCCGAGCGGGTTGCCGCGCAGCAGGTCGGAGGAGATCGTCAGCCGGTCCAGCGACCCGGCGAGGTCGGCATGCCAAGGCAACATCGCCACATCCAACCAGCGGGGCGCCCGGCCCCCTACGGTCGGGGGATGCGCTTGGGGGACAACCGGCTTCCGGGCCTGCACGTGGTGGAGCACGAGGTGGCGGTGCCGCTGGACCACGACGACCCGGGCGGCGAGCAGATCAGGGTGTACGCCCGCGAGCTGGTCGCCCCGCGCCGACGGGACGCCGACCTGCCCTGGCTGCTCTACCTGACCGGCGGGCCGGGGGTGCCCGGGCCGCGACCGACCGGCCGGTCGGGCTGGCTCGGCAGGGCCCTGCAGGACCACCGGGTGCTGCTGCTGGACTACCGCGGCACCGGCCGGTCCACGCCGCAGACCCGCCAGACGCTGGCCGGCCGATCCCCCGCGGACCAGGCCCGGCGGCTCGCCTGCTTCCGGGCCGACGCGATCGTCCACGACGCGGAGGTGCTGCGCCGCGAGGTGACCGGCGACGAGCCGTGGTCGCTCCTGGGCCAGAGCTACGGCGGCTTCGTCGCCACGACGTACCTGTCGGCGGCGCCGGCGTCGCTGACCCGGGTGATGGTGACCGGTGGCGTCCCGCCGGTCGGGCGCTCGCCGAAAGAGGTCTACCTGGCGACGGCCGCGCGGGTCGCGGAGCGGTGGGCCCGGTTCGCCGAGCGCTACCCCGACGACCCGGCCCGGCTCGACCGGGTCGCCGACCGGGTCGCCGGCGGCGACGTACGGCTGCCGAGCGGTGACCCGCTGACGGTGCCGCGGCTGCAGTCGCTCGGGATGACGCTCGGGTACGCCGACGGGCTGGAGCGGCTGCACTACCTGCTCGAGACCGCGTTCGTGGACGCGCACCGCGACGGGTCGGCCGGGGAGCTGACGGACGACTTCCTGGCCGCGGTCGACTCGGCCACGTCCTTCGCGACCCGGCCGCTCTACGCGCTGCTGCACGAGAGCATCTACTGCGACGGCGGCTCGTCGGGGTGGGCCGCGCAGCAGGTGACCGCCGGCGTCGCCGAGGCGTCTCCCGAAGCCCGGCCGCTGCTGCCCACCGGCGAGGCCATCTTCCGGTGGATGTTCGAGGTCGACGGCGCACTGGCCCCGCTGCGGGATGCCGCGGACCTGCTGGCGACGTACGAGTGGCCCGTGCTCTACGACCACGACTGCCTCGCGGCGAACGACGTGCCGGTGGCGGCCGCGGTGTTCCACGACGACATGTACGTCGAGTCGTCCTTCTCCCTCGACGCGGCGCAGCGGATCGGCAACGCGCGCACGTGGGTCACCAACGAGCTCGGGCACGACGGGCTGCGCACCGACGCGCGCGTCATCGAGCGGCTGCTCGACATGACCGCCGGGGAGGCGTGACAGGATCGCGAGGTGGCCGTCCGCACCGCGTTCGTGCTCGGCGGTGGAGGCCTGCTCGGGTCCAACGAGGTCGGCATGCTGCACGCGCTGCTCGAGGCGGACGTGCGGCCCGACCTGGTCCTCGGGACGTCGGTCGGCGCGGTCAACGGCGCGGCCGTCGCGGCCGACCCGACCATCGGCGCCGTCGAGACCCTCGCCGAGGTGTGGGAGCGGCTCGCCGACAGCGACGTCTACCGGGGCGGCGCGATCCGGCGGGCCCGCCACCTGGCCCGGACGCGGACCCACGTGCACCCCAACGAGCCGCTGCGCGAGCTGCTGACCGCCCAGCTCGGCGACCGCCGGATCGAGGACCTCACGGTGCCGTTCCAGTGCGTCGCCGCGTCGATCGAGCGGGCCGCCGAGCACTGGTTCACGACCGGGCCGGTCGTCGACGCGGTGCTGGCGTCGAGCGCGGTCCCCGGGGTGCTTCCGCCGGTGCTGATCGGCGACGAGCACTTCCTCGACGGCGGGCTGGTCAACTCGATCCCGGTCGGCCGTGCGGTGTCGTTGGGCGCGCGGCGGGTGTTCGTGCTCCAGGTCGGCCGGGTCGACCGACCGCTGGCCGCGCCCACCAAGCCGTGGCAGGTGGCGTCGGTCGCCTTCGAGATCGCCCGCCGGCACCGCTTCGCGCGCGAGATGAACGAGGTGCCCGACGGCGTCGAGGTGCACGTGCTGCCCACCGGCGCCGACCAGCCACCGCGGCCGGCCGACCTGTCGGCACTGCGCTACCGCGACTTCTCCTCGGTGCCGCTGCGCATCGCGCAGGCCCACGCCGCCACCCGCGACTACCTGGCCCGGTCGCTCGAGCCCCGAGCCGGCTGAGCGTGCTGCCCCCGGTCCTGCTGCGGCGGCTGGTGCTGGCGCCGGCCGTCGTGCTGCTCACCCTCGTCGCTGTCACGACCCTGCCCGTGCTGCTGCTGGTGGGCGCGGCGCTGTCGACGTTCCTGCCCGGCCGGTGGCGGCCGCTGCGGCTGATCTGGATGGTGCTGCTCTACCTCTGCCTCGAGACGGTGTCGCTGGTCGTGCTGCTCGGGCTGTGGGTCGGCAGCGGGTTCGGCTGGAAGATCCGGACCCCGCGGTTCCAGCGGGCGCACTACGTGCTCGTCATGTGGTTCCTGCGGGTCCTGTTCTGGGAGTGCCGGCGGGTGCTGCACGTGCGGGTCGCGGTCGAGGGCCCGCCGCCCCGGTCGTACGACGGGCGACCGCTGCTGATCCTGAGCCGGCACGCGGGGCCGGGCGACTCGTTCCTCGTCGTGCACGCCCTGGTGAACTGGTACGAGCGCGAGCCGCGGATCGTCCTCAAGGACACCCTGCAGTGGGACCCGGCGATCGACGTGGTGCTCAACCGGCTGCCCAACCGCTTCATCCGGCCCAATCCGGGCGAGGCGGCCGAGCAGGTCACCCGGCTGGTCGGTCAGCTGAGCCGGAACCTCGACCACAACGACGCCTTCGTCATCTTCCCGGAGGGTGGCAACTTCACCGAGCACCGCCGCAAGCGGGCGATCGAGCGGCTGCGCCGCAAGGGGCACATCGACGAGGCGGACAAGGCCGCGCAGCTGCGGCACGTGATGGCACCCAGGCCCGGCGGGGTGCTGGAGGCGCTCAAGACGGCCCACGAAGCCGACGTCGTCTTCGTCGCCCACACCGGTGTCGAGCACATGACGACCGTGCTCGACCTCTGGCGCGAGCTGCCCATGGACCGGGTGATCGAGATGCGCTGGTGGATCGTGCCGGCCGACGAGGTCCCGGCAGGCGAGGAGGCCCGGATCGACTGGCTGTTCGCCTGGTGGGCCCGGATCGACGACTGGGTAGACGAGCGTCAGGCCGCCGCGGGAGTCCACCCGCGGACCCGTGGGTAGGTGCCCCCGGTGCACTTCCCTGTCGACGCCCGCCCGGTGGTGACGCCGTGACCGCGGGGCGCACCCGGGGGCCCGGTCGCCCGGACCACCGCGGCGACGGCGACGGCTGGACCAGGTGCGAGCAGGGGCACCGGCACTGGGGGCTGTTCGGTGCGTCCGGGCTGCTGCTGCAGCGGCCGGCCGGTGACTCGGTCGAGGTGCTGCTTCAGCACCGCGCCGAGTGGAGCCACCACGGCGGCACCTGGGGGCTGCTGGGCGGGGCGCGCGAGAGCTCCGAGACGGCGGTGCAGGCGGCCCTGCGCGAGGCCGCCGAGGAGGGCGGCGTCGACGTCGAATCGGTGACGGTGCACGGCCGCTTCGACGACCCCCACGGCGGCTGGGCCTACACGACGGTGCTCGGCACCGCACCCGTCGACGCCCCGGCTCGGCCGACCGGCGGCGAGAGCATCGACGTCGGCTGGTTCTCCCCCGCCGACGTCGACCGGCTCCCGCTGCATCCCGGCTTCTCGACCTCCTGGCCGGCGCTGCGGGATGCGCTGCGGCCGCTCACGGTCGTCGTGGACGCCGCCAACGTCGTCGGCTCCCGGCCCGACGGCTGGTGGCGCGACCGGGCCGGCGCCGCCCGCCGCCTGGTGGCCGACCTCACGCCGCTCGCCGCAGACGGCCTCCCCGACGCGCGGCTGCCCGACGACCTGCCGCGCGCCGGGCTCAGCCACTGGTGGCCGCGCGTCGTCGTGGTGGTCGAGGGAGCCGCTCGCGCGGCCGCCGAAGAGGCCTCCGACCACCCCGGGATGGTCGTCGTCGCGGCCGCGGGGTCCGGCGACGACGCGGTCGCCGACGCGGCGGCGGCTGCCGCCGCGCCCGGCGGCCCGGCCGGTGACCCACCCGGTGGCCCGGCCGGCGTCCCACCCGGCGCACCCGTCCTCGTCGTGACCGCCGACCGCGAGCTGCGCCGCCGCGTCGCGTCCACCGGCGCCGCCGTGACCGGCCCGGGATGGCTCGAGCCGTTCCGCGGCTGAGCGCGACGACGTACGCGCTGCGGTGCTAGGCGCGGCGGCCGAAGATGCCGAGCATCCGCGCCTGCAGGTCGGCGTGCGTCGGCACGTGCACCGGCGGGTCGAACTGCCCGCTCTCCGAGAGCGTGTCGGCGTCCTTCTCGACCTCGTGGTGGATCCGGCGGACCAGCTCCTGGTCGAGACGCTCGTCGGCGCCGATCCCCCGCGCCAGGTCCCACGCGTGCACGGTCGCGTCGACGGTCATGTCCCAGATGTAGTCGCGCGCGCCGGACTCGCCGGCCGAGAGCGAGACCACCCGGTCCAGCGCACGGTCGGCCGCGAAGGCCTCGCGCGCCGCGACCGACGCCGCGCGCCAGGCCGCCTTCGGGTCGTCGCCCAGCGGGTCGCCGCTGAACCGGTCCCCCGCGTCGGCGACCGTGCCGCCGCCGAGCAGGTAGGGCACCCACCGGCACTCGTCGACGAGGTGGGCGACGAGCGCCCGGACGTCCCACTCCCGGCACGGCGTGGGCGCCGTCCACTGGTCGTCCTTGACCAGCTCGACCCGGCTGCCGAACTCGGCGACCGCGTGGTCGTACTGCTCCAGCAACGTGGACATCGCCTCACCCTTCCACACCCGCCGGGCCGGCGGAAACGCGCCGGACAACTCCGCGGCACCGGCACCTAGGCTGCGCGCCATGTCGTCAGGCGCCGAGCTCGTCGTCCTGCTGGTGATGCTTGTCGGGCTGGTGGGAGTCCTGGTGCCGGTGTTGCCGGGCCTGCTGCTGGTCTGGGGCGCCGGCGTCGCGTGGGCCTGGGTCGGCGGTGACCCGGGGCACTGGGCGGTGGCCGGCGTCCTCACCGTCCTCCTCGTCGTCGGCACGGTCACCAAGTACGTCCTCCCTGCCCGCTCGGCGACCGGTGCCGGGGCCCCGCGGCAAACCCTGGTCGTCGGCGCGGTGGGGGCCGTGGCGGGCTTCTTCGTCGTCCCGGTCGTCGGCCTGGTCGTCGGGGGCGTGGCCGGGATCTACCTGGCGGAGCGGGCCCGGCTGCGGTCCGACGCCGCCGCCTGGCGGTCCACCCGGGCGGTGCTGCTCGGCATCGGCCTCGGCGTGCTCGTCGAGCTGGTGACCGGCGCGCTGATGATCGCGGTCTGGGGCGCGGCCGCCGTCGCCTTCTGACGCGTCAGGTCGCGGGCTGCGACGTCAGGTCGCGGGCTGCGGCGACAGGTCGCCGATGCGGTGCACCCGCATGGCGTTGGTCGAGCCGCTCGTGCCGGGAGGGCTGCCGGCCACGATGACGACGAGGTCGCCTTCGCGCACCCGGCCCTCGCCGAGCAGGGCCTGGTCGACCTGGCGGACCATCGCGTCGGTGTGGGTCACCTTGGGGGTGAGGAAGGTCTCGACGCCCCAGACGAGCGCGAGCTGGCTGCGCACGGCCTGCACGGGGGTGAAGGCCAGCAGCGGGATCGGCGAGCGCAGCCGGGCCATCCGTCGCGCCGAGTCGCCGCTCTGGGTGAACGCCACGATGAACCGCGCCCCGAGCAGCTCGCCAACCTCGGCGGCCGCACGGGTGATGGCGCCGCCCTTGGTGCGCGGCCGGCCCTCCAGCGGAGGCAGCCAGCTCAGCGCGTCGGCCTCGAGCTTCTCCACGATCCGGGACATCGTCTGGACGGCGACGATCGGGTGCTTGCCCACACTGGTCTCTCCGGAGAGCATCAGCGCGTCGGTCCCGTCCAGCACCGCGTTGGCGACGTCGGACGCCTCGGCCCGGGTGGGGCGCGACGACTCGATCATCGACTCGAGCATCTGGGTCGCGACGATGACCGGCTTGGCCGCGCGACGGGCGAGCGCGATGGCCCGCTTCTGCACGAGCGGCACGTCCTCGAGCGGCAGCTCCACGCCGAGGTCGCCGCGGGCGACCATGATGCCGTCGAAGGCGTCGACGATCTCGGCCAGGTGGTCGACCGCCTGCGGCTTCTCGATCTTGGCGAGCACCGGCAGCCGGACGCCCTGCTCGTCCATGATCCGCCGCACGTCCTCGACGTCGGCGGCCGTCCGGACGAACGACAGGGCGATCAGGTCGGCCCGCAGGCGCAGCGCCCAGCGCAGGTCCTCGATGTCCTTCTCCGACAGCGCCGGCACCGACACGGCGACGCCGGGCAGGTTGATGCCCTTGTGGTCGGAGACCCGGCCGCCCTCGACGACCCGGGTGACGACGCGCGGCCCGTCGACCCGGGTGCACTCGAGCGCCACCTTGCCGTCGTCGATGAGCAGGCGGTCCCCGACGGTGACGTCGCCGGGCAGACCGGAGTACGTCGTCGAGACCTCGCGGGAGTCCCCCGGGACGTCGTCGGTCGTGATGGTGAACTCGTCGCCGTCGGCGAGGTCGACCGGGCCGGAGCCGAAGGAGCCCAGCCGGATCTTCGGGCCCTGCAGGTCGACGAGGACGGCGACGCCACGCTTGCTCGCGTCGGACGCCCTGCGCACCCGGAGGTAGACGGCCTCGTGGTCGGCGTGGTCGCCGTGGCTGAGGTTGAGCCGAGCCACGTCCATCCCGGCGTCGACGAGGGCTCGGACCCGTTCCTCGCTGGAGGTCGCAGGTCCCAGCGTGCAGACGATCTTGGCGCGGCGCACCCCCCGAGCCTAGGGCTGCGGCGGGTGCGACAAGCCGCGGGTCCGCCAGCCGGACGGCGGCCCGTGCGGTCGGTCAGGTGTCGGCGAACCGGTCCACGAGCTCGCCGCAGAACGCCTTGAGGTCGTCCGGCTTCCGGCTCGTGACGAAGACGCTGGCCCCGGCCTCGCAGACCACGACCTCCTCGTCGACCCAGTCCGCGCCGGCGTTGCGCAGGTCGGTCTGCAGGCTGGGCCACGACGTCATGCGGCGCCCGCGCACCACGTCGGCCTCGATCAGGGTCCACGGCGCGTGGCAGATGGCAGCGACCGGCTTGCCCGCGTCCACGAAGGACCTGGCGAAGGCGACCGCGGGCTTCTGCGTCCGCAGCTGGTCGGGGTTCGCCACCCCGCCGGGGAGCACGAGCGCGTCGAAGTCTGCTGCGCTGGTCGCGTCCGCGGTCGCGTCGACATCGAACGTGTCGGCCTTGTCGAGGTGGTTGAACGCCTGGACGGTGCCCGGCTCGGTGGACACGAGACGCGGCGTGCCGCCGGCCCCCTGGACCGCCTTCCACGGTTCGGTCAGCTCGACCTGCTCGATGCCCTCCGGGGCGACGAGGAAGGCGACGGTCTTGCCCTTGAGCGTGCTGGCCATGAGTGAGATCACTCCTTGGTCTGCTCGGTGCTGTGCGGTCACTCCAGCGCCTCCCCGGTCGGCGGTGGGGAAAACGCGCTGCCCGCACGCACGGACGGCCGGTCCGGCAGGTCTCCCCGCCGGACCGGCCGTCCGTCCTCACGCCCGCGGCGCCGCCGCGGTCCGGTGCCTAGCTGCCAGCGGTCACCGCGGCATAGGCGTCGACGATGCCGTGACCGTAGAAGTCGTTGTACTCGACGCTTCCGGTGCACAGCGCGTTGAAGACACCCGAGCGACCCTCCCGCTGGTAGGTCTGCATCCGCGGCGACGGGCACGCGTGCTCGGCTGCGGTGTCGAGCAGGATCGACTTGGTCGTGTCCGGCGCCAGCCCGAAGGCGGCCCCCGAGCCCGAGCCGTACTCGCCCACGATCAGCGCGGCGACACCCGCTGCGTGCGGCGACGCCATCGACGTGCCCTGCAGGTACTGGTAGTAGCCGCAGTCCTGGTAGGCGGTCACACCCGTCGGGCACAGCTTGATCACGCCGTTCTCGGTTCCGAGCTCGGTGATCTCGCCCTTGTCGTCGACTTCGCCGGTGGCCTGCAGCGCGTTCACCGGCGCCGTGGACAGGATCAGGTTCTCGTTGGTGCGGAACGACGCGGTGCCGTAGCCGTCGCGGAACCAACCGCCGGGGGCGGCGACGTCGACGCCGCGGTCACCGTCGATCCCGTAGTTGGAGTAGTCCGCCTTGAGCCCGGACGGGCCGACGGCGGAGACGCCGATGACGTGCGGGCCCTCCACCGGCAGGTCGAAGCAGGTGGCGTTGTCGATCGGCCGGGTGTACTCGCCGCCACCCGGGTAGTCCGGGCTCGTCGTGTCGGGACGAGGGGAGCCGATGTCGTCGTGACCGTTGCCCAGCGAGCCGGTCAGCGTGACGCCCTTGCTGTGGGCGTAGTTCAACGCGTTGGTCATCGCGGCGATGATCGTGTTCTGCTCGACCTGTGCCTCGGCCGAGTCCCGCGGGTTGGCCGTGCAGTTGTACAACCACGGGTCGACGTAGAACGACATGTTCACCACGTCGAGGCCGGCGTTCCCGGCGTAGGTCAGGGCGTTGACGACCGGCTGCAGGAAGAAGTAGCCGCTGTCCTGACCGCCGCGGATGTTGACCAGGGTGGCGCTGGGTGCGACGCCGGACAGCCCGAAGCCGTCGAGCGCGGCAGCGACGGTTCCGGCGGTGTGGGTGCCGTGCCCGTCGTCGTCATGGTCGACCGGGTCGACGCAGCTGGCGAACTCGCAGGTCTCGCCGTCGATGTCCTTCATGTCGGTGACGAAGTTGCGGGACAGGGCCTCGTCGAAGTTGGCCGCCAGGTCGGGGTGGTCGCCGTCGACACCGGTGTCGAGGATGCCGACCCGCACCTGGTCGCCGAGCGCGCCGGCGGCGTGTGCCTGGTCAGCGCGGATCATCCGCATCCCCCACAGCTTGGTGTCCAGCGGATCGCCGGTCGTGACTCCGGCGACGGTTCCGGCGTCGGCGGCAGCCTCCTTCGACGCGGTGTGTCCGCGCGCGAGCTGGTGCTCCCTCTCGACGCGGTCCCGGACGCCGATCTCGGGTGCCTTGCCGATCGCTCGCTGCCGTGCCGCGCCGACGACGGCACGGGTGCCGGCGACGTCGAGCACGAAGCCCTTGGCCGGCGCCTTGACGGTCAGGGTGCGGGCGGCGTCGTTGTGGCCGGTGACCCGACCGCCATTGGCCTCGACGGCCTTGACGGCTTGGGCACGGGACGCCTTCGCGGTGTAGACGACCGTGTATTCGGCCTTCGCGCCGGATGCCTTGGTTCCTGCATCGGCCGTGGTGGTGCCGACGAGCGTGCTGCCGCCGAGCGCGGCAGCGATGGCTGCCGCGGCGGCGAGGGGTCTGCGGAGTCGCACGGAAGAGCCTCCTGTGGGATGCCTGCGTCCTGCCGGGTACGACAGGTGTGACTCGGGTCACTCTGCCATATACCGGCGAAAAACTGACAACCCGCCCCACTCCGGACTCCTCGACGGAGGCTCCTGCTCGGGGTGTTTGTCCTGCAACGCCAGGTCGGGCAGCCTTCGCATCACGATCGGAGGTTCCGCATGTCGTCTCATCCGCAGGTCCGGCTCGTCCCGGCGACGGTGCAGATGCTGAAAGCCCTGAACGAGGACCGCGCCCAGTTCTCCGAGCTGATCGGCTCGCCCGTCCCGGACGGCTGGCCCGAGTTCCCGGAGGCGGTCGGCTTCACCCTGGAGCACCTCCAGGACGCGCCCGAGGCAGACCAGGCGTGGTCGATGCAGTTCTTCGTGGACCCCGCGACCGGGCGCCTGCTCGGCTCCGGTGGCTTCGCCGCCCCACCGGCCGACCGCGCCGTCGAGATCGGCTACGAGGTGGCCCCCGAGTTCCGTGGCCACGGGATCGGGACCGCCGCTGCCAGGGCCCTGCTCGAGCGTGCCGTCGTCAGCGGCGAGGTCGACCACGTCGTCGCCCACACGCTGCCGGGTCCGAACCCGTCGACGGGAGTGCTCGTGTCGCTGGGCTTCGCACACACCACTGACCAGGAGGACCCCGAGGTCGGCCCCGTCTGGGAGTGGAGCTGGACCCGCCCCCTGCCCGACTAGCCCCAGGCCGGCCCGGCGGACGGCCACGAACGGAGGGCGGACGGACGAGCGGAGGGCGGAGCGGTGGGGTGGGGCGGCGGAGCGTGGACGGGCCTGGCGGGAGGCCGAGCTTGCCAAGCCGGATGGGCGAGGACGCCACCGCCCCTCGCGGAGCCCGGCCCGGCTGCAGCCCGGCGGCCTGGCTAGACGGCGAGCGGCCGGGAGGTCGGCTCGATCGGGCGGGGCAGGGTGGAGGCACCAGCCAGCAACCAGGCGTCGACCCCGGCGGCGGCCGCCCGGCCCTCGGCGATGGCCCAGACGATGAGCGACTGGCCGCGCCCGGCGTCACCGGCCACGAACACCCCGGGCACCGAGGTCATGAAGGTCTGGTCGCGGGCGACGTTGCCCCGGGGGTCCAGGTCGACGCCGAGCTGCTCGACCAGCCCGGCTCGCTGCGGGCCGACGAAGCCCATCGCGAGCAGCACGAGGTCGGCCGGGATCTCCCGCTCGCTGCCGGCCACCGGCTCGAACCGGCCGTCCACGAAGGTCACCTCGACGAGCTCCAGGGACCGTACGTCGCCGTGCTCGTCACCGAGCAGCCGCGTGGTGCTGACCGCGTAGACGCGGTCCCCGCCCTCCTCGTGAGCGCTGGACGTCCGGTAGACGAGCGGCCAGGTCGGCCACGGGTTGCTGTCGGGCCGGGCGTCGGCCGGCCGGGGCAGGATCTCCAGCTGGGTCACCGACTCGGCGCCCTGCCGGTGTGCCGTACCGAGGCAGTCCGCCCCGGTGTCGCCGCCGCCGATGATGATCACGTGCTTGCCGGCCGCGGAGACCGGCACCGAGGTGCGCGGGTCTCTGGTCGGGTCGAGGGCGGCGCGGTTGGCGTTCGGGAGGTAGTCCATGGCCTGCAGCACGCCGCCGAGGTCGCGGCCCGGCACCGGCAGGTCGCGCGGGGCGGTCGCACCGATGGCGAGCACGACGGCGTCGTACCTGTCCCGGAGCGCGCCCGCGTCGAAGCCCTCGACGCCGACCTCGACCCCGGTCTCGAAGCGGGTGCCCTCGGCGGCCATCTGCTCGAGCCGCCGGTCCAGGTGGCGCTTCTCCATCTTGAACTCGGGGATGCCGTAGCGCAGCAGCCCGCCGACCGCGTCGGCCCGCTCGAGGACGGCGACGGTGTGGCCGGCGCGGGTGAGCTGCTGCGCGGCGGCCAGGCCGGCCGGGCCGGAGCCGACCACGGCGACCGTCCTGCCGGACAGCCGTTCGGGCGGCTGCGGCGTGATCCAGCCCTCGTCCCACGCCCGGTCGACGATGGACACCTCCACCTGCTTGATGGTGACCGCCTCGCTGTTGATGCCGAGGACGCAGGACCCCTCGCAGGGCGCCGGGCAGAGCCGCCCGGTGAACTCCGGGAAGTTGTTGGTCGCGTGCAGCCGCTCGATCGCGGGCTGCCACTCGTCGCGCCAGACCAGGTCGTTCCACTCCGGGATCAGGTTGCCCAGCGGGCAGCCGTCGTGGCAGAACGGGATCCCGCAGTCCATGCACCGACCGGCCTGCCTCTCGAGCTGGCCGGACTCCTGCTGCTCGTACACCTCGCGCCAGTCGAGGATCCGCACGTCGACGGGCCGGCGGGCCGGCAGCTCGCGGCGGGGCGTGGTGAGGAAGCCCTTCGGGTCAGCCACGGGAGGCCTCCATGATCGCGTCGAGGGTCTCGGGGCTGTCCTCGCCGAAGCCGGCCTCGAGGGCGGCCGACCGCACGGCGAGGACGTTCTTGTAGTCGCGGGGCATCACCTTGCTGAAGCGCCCGGCCGCCTGCGCCCAGTCGTCGAGCAGGGCGCGGCCGACCGACGAGCCGGTCGCGTCGGTGTGGCGCTGGACGAGGGTGCGTACCAGGTCGACGTCCTCGGGGTCCAGCGGCTCGAGGTCGACCATCTCGCCGTTGAGCCGCGCCGGGCGCAGGTCGAGGACGTACGCCGTCCCGCCGGACATGCCGGCCGCCAGGTTGCGGCCCACCGGGCCGAGGACCACCACCGTGCCGCCGGTCATGTACTCGCACCCGTGGTCGCCGACGCCTTCGACGACCGCGGTGGCACCCGAGTTGCGGACGGCGAACCGCTCGCCGACCAGGCCGCGGACGTAGACCTCCCCGTCGGTCGCCCCGTAGAGCAGCACGTTGCCGGCGATGACATTGCGCTCGGCCACCAGCGAGGCGCGCGGCGCCGGACGCACGACGAGGCGGCCGCCGGAGAGCCCCTTGCCGAGGTAGTCGTTGGCGTCGCCGTGCAGGCGCAGGGTGACGCCACGGGGCAGGAACGCACCGAAGGACTGACCGGCCGAGCCGGTCAGGGTGATGTCGATGGTGTCGGCGGGGAGTCCCCTGCCGCCGTACCGCCGGGTGACCTCGGCGCCGAGCATCGTGCCGACGGTCCGGTTGACGTTGCGGACCGGGACCTCGAGCCGGACCGGGCGCCCGAGCTCGAGCGCGTCGGACGCCCGCGCGATCAGCTCGTTGTCGAGCGCCTTGAGCAGCCCGTGGTCCTGCACGGTGACCCGCCGCCGGGGGGTGCCCTCGGGCAGGTCGGGCACGTGCAGGATCGGCGAGAGGTCGAGACCGTGCGCCTTCCAGTGCTCGACGGCGCTGGCCGTGTCGAGCACCTCGGCGCGGCCGACCGCCTCGTCGAGGCTGCGGAAGCCGAGCGCCGCGAGGATCTCGCGGACCTCCTCGGCGATGTAGACGAAGAAGGTCTCGACGAACTCCGGCCGGCCGCTGAACTTCTTGCGCAGCTCGGGGTTCTGGGTGGCGATGCCGACCGGGCGGGTGTCGAGGTGGCAGACCCGCATCATGATGCAGCCGCTCACGACGAGCGGTGCCGTGGCGAAGCCGTACTCCTCCGCACCGAGCAGCGCGGCGACGACGACGTCGCGGCCGGTCTTGAGCTGCCCGTCGGTCTGCACGACGATCCGGTCCCGCAGCCCGTTGAGCAGCAGGGTCTGCTGGGTCTCGGCGAGGCCGAGCTCCCACGGTGCGCCGGCGTGCTTGAGCGACGTCAGCGGGGAGGCGCCGGTGCCGCCGTCGTGGCCGGAGATGAGCACCACGTCGGCGTGCGCCTTGCTGACGCCCGCGGCGACGGTGCCGACCCCGACCTCCGCGACCAGCTTGACGTGCACCCGGGCTCGGTCGTTGGCGTTCTTGAGGTCGTGGATCAGCTGGGCGAGGTCCTCGATCGAGTAGATGTCGTGGTGCGGCGGCGGCGAGATGAGACCGACGCCGGGTGTCGAGTGCCGGGTGCGCGCGATCCAGGGGTAGACCTTGTGGCCGGGGAGCTGGCCGCCCTCACCCGGCTTCGCCCCCTGCGCCATCTTGATCTGCAGGTCGTCGGCGTTGACCAGGTACTCGCTGGTGACGCCGAAGCGCCCGCTCGCGACCTGCTTGACCGCCGACCGCCGCAGGTCGCCGTTGTCGTCGGGCACGAACCGGTCCGGGTCCTCGCCGCCCTCGCCGGTGTTGGACTTGCCGCCGAGGCGGTTCATCGCGATCGCGAGGGTCTCGTGCGCCTCCTGCGAGATGGAGCCGTAGGACATCGCGCCGGTCGAGAAACGTCTGACGATCGACTCGACCGGCTCGACCTCCTCGATCGGCACCGGGGCCCGTCCGGTGGTCGACGCGTCCTTGAACCGGAACAGGCCGCGCAGCGTCATCAGCCGCTCGGCCTGCTCGTCGACGGCCGTCGTGTACTGCTTGAAGACGTCGTAGCGGCGGGCCCGTGTCGCGTGCTGGAGCCGGAAGACGCTCTGCGGGTTGAACAGGTGCAGCTCGCCCTCACGGCGCCACTGGTACTCGCCGCCGACGTCGAGGGTGCGGTGGACGGCTGGCGAACCGGTGCGCGGGTAGGCCACGGCGTGCCGGCGCGCGACCTCCTTGGAGAGAACGTCGAGCCCCACCCCGCCGAGCACCGAGGAGGTGCCAGTGAAGTACCTGTCGACCAGCGCCTGGTCCAGCCCGACGGTCTCGAAGACCTGCGCGCCGTGGTAGGACGCCACCGTAGAGATGCCCATCTTGGACATCACCTTGAGCACGCCTTTGCCGAGCGCCCTGATCAGGTTGCGCACGGCCTGGGCGGGCTCGACGTCGCCGACCAGCCCGCGCCGGGCGAGGTCCTCGACCGACTCCATCGCGAGGTAGGGGTTGACCGCCGAGGCGCCGTAGCCGACGAGCAGGGCCACGTGGTGCACCTCGCGCACGTCACCCGCCTCCACGACCAGCCCCACCTGGGTGCGGGTGCGCTCCCGGATCAGGTGGTGGTGCACCGCGCTGGTCAGGAGCAGTGACGGGATGGGCGCCCACTCGGCGTCGGAGTCGCGGTCGCTGAGGATGATGAAGCGGGCACCCTTGGCGACCGCCTCGGACACCTCGGCGAAGATGTCCTGGAACACCGACTGCAGGGCCGGGCCGCCCCCGCCCACCGGGTAGAGCCCCCGGATCCGGGCGGTCGCGAAGCCGGGCAGGTCGCCGTCCCGGTTGATGTGGGTGATCTTCGCGAGCTCGTCGTTGTCTATGACCGGGAAGTCGAGGGCGACCTGCCGGCAGTGCGCCGGGGTCGCGGTGAGCAGGTTCTGGTCCGGGCCGATGGCCGTGCCGAGGCTGGTCACCAGCTCCTCGCGGATGGCGTCCAGCGGCGGGTTGGTCACCTGGGCGAACAGCTGGCTGAAGTAGTCGAACAGCAGCCGGGGCCGCTGGGACAGCACCGCGATCGGGGTGTCGGTGCCCATCGAGCCGATCGGCTCGGCGCCGTTGCGGGCCATCGGGGTCAGCAGGATGCGCAGCTCCTCCTCGGTGTAGCCGAAGGTCTGCTGCCGCCGGGTGACGCTGGCGTGGGTGTGCACGACGTGCTCGCGCTGAGGCAGGTCGGCCAGCCGGATCTGCCCGGCGTGCAGCCACTCGTCGTACGGCGCCTCGGCCGAGAGCTCGGCCTTGATCTCGGCGTCGTCGACGATGCGGCCCCGGTCGGTGTCGACGAGGAACATCCGGCCGGGCTGCAACCGGCCCTTGCGCACGACGGTCTCCGGGTCGAGGTCGAGCACGCCGACCTCGCTGGCCAGGACCACCAGGCCGTCCTCGGTCACCCAGTAGCGGCTGGGGCGCAGACCGTTGCGATCGAGCACCGCGCCGATCAGGCTGCCGTCGGTGAACGTGATGCATGCCGGGCCGTCCCAGGGCTCCATCAGCGCCGCGTGGAACTCGTAGAAGGCCCGGCGAGCCGGATCCATCTCGGTGTGGTTCTCCCACGCCTCCGGGATCATCATCAGCACCGCGTGCGGCAGGCTGCGCCCGCCGAGGTGCAGCAGCTCGAGCACCTCGTCGAACGACGCCGAGTCGCTGGCCGAGTCGGTGCACACCGGCAGCAGCCGGGACAGGTCGCCGGGGATCACGTCGCTGGCGAGCTGGCTCTCGCGGGCCGCCATCCAGTTGCGGTTGCCCTTGACCGTGTTGATCTCGCCGTTGTGCGCGATGAGGCGATACGGGTGGGCGAGCGGCCAGCTCGGGAACGTGTTGGTGGAGAAGCGCGAGTGCACCAGCGCCAGCTCGGTGACGTAGCGACGGTCGGACAGGTCGGTGAAGAACGGCTCGAGCTGGGCGGTCGTCAGCATGCCCTTGTAGACGATCGTCCGGCTGGACAGCGACGGGAAGTAGACCGACGCCTCCCGCTCGACCCGCTTGCGCAGGCAGAAGGCCATCCGCTCCAGGGCCATCCCGAACACCCGGCCGGCCGCCGCCGTGACGACCACCTGGCGGAACCGGGGCATCACCCCGCGGGCGGTCCCGCCGAGCAGCTCCGGCGCGGTCGGTACGTCGCGCCAGCCGACGACGCGCAGACCCTCCTGGCCGGCCAGTGCCTCGACGGCGGCCCGGGCCTCGGCCTCGGCCGCGTCGTCGTCCGGCAGGAACGCCGTACCGACGGCGTAGGCGCCGCGGTCGGGCAGATCGAAGGGGACGACCGCGCGCAGGAACGCGTCGGGCAGCTGGGTGAGGATGCCGGCGCCGTCGCCCGAGTCCGGCTCGGCACCGGAGGCGCCGCGGTGGTCGAGGTTGCGCAGCGCGGTCAGCGCCTGGTCGACGATGTCGTGGGTGGCGATGCCCGAGAGGGTGGCCACGAAGGCGACGCCGCAGGCGTCGTGCTCGGCCCCGGGTTCGTAGAGGCCCTGGGCGGCAGGCTGGGCGGTGAAGGGGTGCGGCACGCCGGCTGTCCTTCCTCGTCGATCGTCAACAACGCTGACATCGACCGAGGGACAGCACTGGCCCTGCGGTTCGCCGATCACTCTATCGCCGGGTGCCCGCTCCGTCCGGAAACCTGTCCGTAACGCGGACAGCTAGCCGATGCCGCTGCCCACGAGGGCGCCGAATGCGTAGGTCACGGCGCCCGCAACCACGCCGACGAGCACCTGCCGCAGCCCGCCGTACCACCAGGGCCGGGGGGTGAGCTTGGTGACGAACGCGCCGCACAGGAAGAGCCCCAGCAGGGTCAGCACCAGGGCCGGCCAGAGCGAGCTGGCGCCGAACAGGTAGGGCAGCACCGGCAGCAGGGCGCCGACCGCGAAGGACAGGAAGGACGAGCCGGCGGCCAGGGACGCCGACGGCAGGTCCCCAGGGTCCAGGCCGAGCTCCTCGCGGACGTGCACGTCGAGCACCCGGTCGGCGTCGCGGGACAGCTGTTTGGCCACCTCGCGGGCGAGCTCGGGCTGAAGCCCCTTGGCGACGTACATCTGGGCCAGCTCGAACTCCTCGCCGCGCGGGTTGCGAGCGATCTCGCGGCGCTCCAGCTCGATCTCGGCCAGCGCCTGCTCGGCCTGCGAGCGCACCGAGATGTACTCCCCCGCCGCCATCGAGAAGGCGCCGGCGGCCAGGCCGGCCAGCCCGGCGAGCAGCACCGCGTTGTTGTCGCTGGTGCCACCGGTGACGCCGGCGATCAGCGCGAAGTTCGACACCAGGCCGTCCGAGGCGCCGAAGACGGCCGGCCGCAGCCAGCCGCCGGTCACGTCGGAGTGCTCGTGCCCGATCCGCCGGATCTCCTGGGCCGCCCTGTCGGCGTCCTGGCTGGTCACGCCGGCACCTCCGTGTCGGGCTGGTCCGGGCTGGGGTCACCGGGGTCACGGCGGTCACCCGGGTCACCGGGGTCATCCTGGTCTCGGGGTGTCCGGTCGGTGCGGGCGGCCTCGAGCTCCTCGGGGGTCTCGCGGCCGGGGCGCAACCGCGCGGAGAGGACGATGTAGGTCACCGCGCCGAGGAAGACGACCAGGCTGGTCCACTCGTTGAGCCGCAGCCCGAGCACGTCGTTGGCCGGGTCGACCCGCAGGCCCTCGATCCAGCCGCGGCCCACGGTGTAGGCGGCGACGTAGAGCGCGAAGGCCCGGCCGTGACCGAGGCGGAACCTGCGGTCCGCCCAGATCACCAGGACCGCCACGCCGACGTCCCAGAACAGCTCGTAGATGAAGGTCGGGTGGTACGTCGCCAGCTCCAGCGTGGCGTCCGGCCGGTGCTCCCGGTCGATCTCGACCGCCCACGGCAGGTCGGTCACCCGGCCGTAGAGCTCCTGGTTGAAGTAGTTGCCCATCCGGCCGAGCGCCTGGGCGAGCACGATTCCCGGGGCCAGCGCGTCGCCGAACGCCGGCAGCGGGATGCCCCGGCGGCGGCAGCCGATCCAGGCGCCCACGCCGCCGAAGGCGATGGCGCCCCAGATGCCGAGGCCGCCCTCCCAGATGTAGAGCGCCTTGACCGGCTCGCCGCCGTCGCCGAAGTACGCCTGGGGTGAGGTGACGACGTGGTAGATCCGCCCGCCGACGATGCCGAAGGGCACCATCCAGGTGGCGACCTCGGTGACGTCGCCCGGGTGCCCGCCTCGGGCCACCCAGCGCCGCTCCCCCAGCCAGATCGCGAGGAAGATCCCGGCGATGATGAACAGGGCGTAGGCCCGCACCGGGACCGGTCCGAGGTTCCAGACCCCGTCGGAGGGGCTGGGGAACGAGGCGAGGTCCATGACGGGGTCAGGCTAGTCGCGCGAGCCGGCGCAGGTCGGCGCGCAGGTCGGCCACCGGCGTGGTGTCCGACCACACGACGGTCGCCTCTCCGTCGACGAAGCCGGTCGTGTAGGTGCCGTGGTCGACCTGATAGCCGCCGGTGGAGCCGTCGGGCCGCTCGTAGCTCACGTGCAGCTGCTTCGCCGCCTGCTCGACCGTGCGCACCGGTGCGACCAGCCCGTCGAAGGACGGGTCGAAGCGGTCCAGGTAGTCGCGCACGACCGGCGGGGTGTCGCGGGCCGGGTCGGTGGTGACGAACAGCATCCGGGCCGAGTCGCGGACCGACTCCGGCGAGCCGCGCAGGGCGGACGCGATGTTGGCCAGCACGACGTTGCAGATGTCCGGGCAGCGCGAGTAGCCGAAGAAGACCAGGGTCACGCCGTCCGCGGCGTCCTCGGCCGGCACGACGTCGTCGCCGGAGGTGTCGGTGAAGGTCTCGTCCGGCAGCGGGTAGCCCGTCGTCACCGCGGTGCCGGCCCAGCCGGTGGCGCCGTTGACCCGCACGTCGGCCTGTCCCTCCGGCTGGCCGCTCGCGCAGCCGGCGAGCGAGGCCGGCAGCACTGTGCCCAGCACCGCGACCAGCGCGGCCGTGCGGACCTTGCTCACGACCGTCCTCGGCGCACGCCGTCCGCGAGGTCGCCGGCCAGTGCCTCGACGGCGCGCAGCCCGTCGTCCGGGGTGGCCGCGTCGAGCAGCGCGCGGACGAACGCCGACCCGACGATGACGCCGTCGGCGTAGCCCCCGATCTCGGCCGCCTGGTCGCCGGTCGAGACGCCGAGCCCGACGCACACCGGCGTGTCGGTCACCGCCCGGACCCGGGCCACCAGCCCCGCGGCGGCCTCGCCGACCGACGCCCGTGCGCCGGTGACCCCCATCAGGGCCGCCGCGTAGACGAACCCCCGGCAGTGCTGCGCGGTGCTGGCCAGCCGCGCGTCGGTCGAGGAGGGCGCGACGAGGAACACCCGGCCGAGGCCGGTCGCGTCGGTGGCGCCGAGCCAGTCCGAGGGCTCCTCGCCGGCCTCGTCCGGGATCAGGTCGGGGGTGATGACGGCCGCGCCGCCGCCGGCCACCATCGCGTCGGCGAAGCGGCGGGCGCCGTAGCGCTCGATCGGGTTCCAGTAGGTCATCACCAGCGCCGCGGCGCCGGTGCCGGCCACCGAGCGCACGGTGTCGAGCACGTCGTCGGTGGTGGTCCCCTGCCGCAGCGCGGCCTCGACGGCCTCCTGGATGGTCGGCCCGTCCATCAGCGGGTCCGAGTAGGGCAGCCCGATCTCGACGGCGTCGGCGCCGCCGCGCACCATGGCCGCCATCGCGTCGGCGGCACCGGCCACGCTCGGGTAGCCGGCCGGCAGGTAGCCGACCAGCGCAGCCCGGCCCTCGGCCCTCGTCGCGGCCAGGACGTCGTCCAGACGGGTCATCGCCGCTCGCTCACCAGCCGTCGCCGGCGGAGGTCGGGTCCTCGACCGCTGCGGCCGCCGACTCGACGACGTGCTCGCCGCTGACGACGCCGAACCACGCGGCCGCGGTGTCGACGTCCTTGTCGCCGCGGCCGGACAGGTTGACCAGAACGATCCCGTCCGGCCCGAGGCCGCGGCCCACGGTCAGCGCCCCGGCCAGTGCGTGCGCGCTCTCGATCGCCGGGATGATGCCCTCGGTGCGGCAGAGCAGGGCGAAGGCGTCCATCGCCTCGCCGTCGGTGACCGGCGCGTACGTCGCCCGGCCGGTGTCGTGCAGCCAGGCGTGCTGCGGCCCGACCCCCGGGTAGTCCAGCCCGGCCGAGACCGAGTGCGACGGGACGGTCTGCCCCATCGAGTCCTGCAGGACGTACGTCCTGGTGCCGTGCAGCACGCCGGGCGAGCCGCCGGCCATCCGGGCCGCGTGCCGCCCCGACGCGACACCCTCGCCGCCGGCCTCGAAGCCGTGCAGGGCGACCTCCGCGTCGTCGAGGAACGCGGTGAAGATGCCCATCGCGTTGGACCCGCCGCCGACGCACGCCACGACGGCGTCGGGCAGCCGGCCGGTGCGCTCGAGCACCTGCGCGCGCGCCTCGTCACCGATGACGCGCTGGAAGTCGCGCACCATGGCCGGGAACGGGTGCGGCCCGGTGACGGTGCCCAGCACGTAGTGGGTGCGCTCGACGTTGGTGACCCAGTCGCGCATCGCCTCGTTGATGGCGTCCTTGAGGGTGCGGCTCCCCGCGTCGACGGGCACCACCTCGGCGCCGAGCAGACGCATCCGGGCGACGTTGAGCGCCTGACGCCGGGTGTCCTCCTCGCCCATGTAGACGACGCACTCGAGACCGAGCAGGGCCGCGGCCGTGGCGGTCGCGACGCCGTGCTGGCCGGCCCCGGTCTCGGCGATGACCCGCCGCTTGCCCATGTCGCGGGCGAGCAGCGCCTGGCCCAGCACATTGTTGATCTTGTGCGAGCCGGTGTGGTTGAGGTCCTCGCGCTTGAGCAGCACCCGGGCTCCTCCGGCGTGCTCGGAGAAGCGGTGCGCGTCGGTGAGCGGGCTGGGCCGTCCGGTGTAGTTCTGCTGCAGGTCGCGCAGCTCGGCCCGGAACGCCTCGTCGGTGCGGGCCTTCTCGTAGGCGGCGGTGAGCTCGTCCAGGGCAGCGACCAGGGCCTCCGGGACGAAGCGCCCGCCGTAGGGCCCGAAGTGCCCGCGGGGGTCGGGTCCGAAGTCGGTCACGTGGTCGCCCGCCGTCACCGGTTGTGGTGGCGCAGCGCCGGGTGGGCCCCGGCGGCGACCAGGTCGCGGACGGCGTCGCGCGGGTCCCGGTCGGTGACCAGCGACTCGCCGACCAGCACGGCGTCGGCGCCGGCCCGGGCGTACTCGATGACGTCGTGCGGCCCGCGGACGCCGGACTCGGCGATGCAGACTGCGCTCTCGGGTACCAGCGGGGCGAGCCGGCCGAAGACGCCGCGGTCGACCTCGAGGGTCCGCAGGTCGCGGGCGTTGATGCCGACGACGGTGGCCCCGGCGTCGACGGCGCGGCGCACCTCCTCGTCGGTGTGGCACTCGACCAGCGGCGTCAGGCCCAGCGACACCGCGCGCTCGACGAGCGAGACCAGTGCGCTCTGGTCGAGCGCGGCGACGATCAGCAGCGCCAGGTCGGCGCCGTGGACCCGCGCCTCCCACAGCTGGTAGCTGGAGACGATGAAGTCCTTGCGCAGCACCGGCACGTCGACCGCGCGACGCACGGCGACCAGGTCGTCGAGACTGCCGCCGAAGCGCTGCCGCTCGGTCAGCACGCTGATCATCGCGGCGCCGCCGGCCTCGTAGTCGGCGGCCAGCGCGGCCGGGTCGGCGATGGCGGCGAGCGCGCCCTTGGAAGGGCTGGACCGCTTCACCTCGGCGATGACGGCGACGCCCTCGCCCTTGAGGACCGGGACCGGGTTGTGGCACTCGGGCCGGCTGGCGGCCTGGGCCTTGAGCTCGTCGAGGCTCACCCGCGCCTCACGCTGGGCCAGGTCGGCACGCACGCCGACCAGGATGTCGTCGAGCACGCTCACTCGGTGGGTCCCCTCCCGGTAGCCGCGGCGCCGCGACCCGTTGCGGCGTCCGGCCAGCGTAACGGGGGCCGTCGTGACGGCCGAATCGTGCTCGGTGGGTGGTTCGTCGGCCCGGACGGCTCAGGGGGCCAGCCAGCCGAACGCCGGCAGGTTGCGCAGCACGCCGAAGGCGACGACCACGAAGAGCAGCCCCCACAGCACCGGGGCCGGCGCGACGGTGCGACGCGACGTGCCGTTGCGGGTGCGCACGAGCCAGCGGGCCCAGATGACGACGAGGGGGACGACAGCCAGCACGGTCAGCAGGTTGAGGCCCAGCGCCGTCCCGAGGTCACCGTGGGCGAGCGCGTGCACCGCGCGCAGCGAGCCGCACCCGGGGCAGGCCTGGCCGGTGAGCGCCAGGAACGGGCAGGTCGGGTAGTGCCCGGCCTCGTTGGGGTCGACGACGGCGACCACGCCGACGGCCGAGGCAGCGAGCGCCGCCACCCCGAGCGGTCCGGCCAGGGAGCTGAGGACTCCCCTGGCCGGCCCCGCCGTGGCGTACGTCGTCATTGGCCGGTCGGCTAGTCGGAGCCGACGCCGGCGGCCACGACGGCGACGGCGTACAGCGCGCCGACGACCACGCCGACCACGGCCGACCAGATCGCGAACTGCTTGGCCTTGCGCGAGGACTCCTGGGCGCCGGCCACGTCACCGGCGGCGTACTTGCCGTTGACCTGCGCGGCGAACACGATCGAGGCGATGCCGAGCGGGAGGCAGCAGAAGATCGTGGAGAGGATCGCCCAGACCAGGTAGTTGGGCGGCGGGCTGCCGGCCGGCTGGCCGTAGGGCTGGCCGTACTGGGGCGCCCCGTACTGCGGCGAGCCGTAGGGCTGCCCGGGCTGCGCGGGCTGACCGCCCTGCTGGCCCTCGGGCGGGTTGGTGCCCCACTGCGGCTGGGTCGGGTGGTCCCCCGATGGAGGCGGAGGCGGCGACGAGGGAGGGGGAGGCGGCGGGCGGTTGGGGTCGTACGGGTCGTTGCTTCCGGTGCTGCCGGAGTCGCTCA
Organism: Actinomycetes bacterium; assembly: GCA_035489715.1. Taxonomy (NCBI): domain Bacteria; kingdom Bacillati; phylum Actinomycetota; class Actinomycetes; species Actinomycetes bacterium. Next base: position 1,438 of record DATHAP010000033.1, on the reverse strand, counting down.
CTGGGTGATCCCCCTCGAGGGTGGGTGGTCGGGAACCGTGCTGGCGTACCTGTGCTGCCGTGCCCTACGAGTCCTGCGTCGAGCTGTGGTCGTACTCCGGGTCGCGGCTGTCCTTGTAGGTCACCGTGTTCCCGAGCCCCATCATCTGCATCACCTTGCCGACCACCGCGCCGAGCACGACGACCCCCAGCCCGACGAAGAACAGCCACGGCAGCTCCAGCGGCAGCGCGAGACCGCTCAGCAGGAAGCCGAGGAACATGACCGCGACGGCGGTCCAGGCGGCAGGCGTGTTGCCGTGGCTCGCGGACATGACGCTCCTCCTCGTGCTCGGCCGGGATCGGGTCGGGCAGGGTGCTGGTGGCCGATGCCCGGTGATTCTGCCAGCACTCAGGCCGTCGGGTCCTCGCCACGGTCCAGCGCGGCCCACGTGTCGCGGTCGGTGGGCTCCCACGCACCACGCTCGCCTCGCCGGGGCTGCGGCCACCGGCCGGAGCGTGCCACGGCGACCCCTGCGGCGACGGCGACCAGGGCCGCGCCGGGCAGCAGCGACCGGTCCCCGGCGCCGGCGAGGACGGCCACAGTGGTCGCCCCTCCCACCACGAGCAGGACTCCTGAGACCAGCCGGCGGGGTCGTGGGGTGAGCAGCAGCGCCGCACCGACACCGGCCAGCGCCACCAGGCCGAGAGCCGGCTCGGCGACGAGCAGCAGCAGGCCGCCGACGACGGCGGTCCCGGCGACACCGACGGCGACGCGCGGCTCGCGTCTCACGACGGCGCGCGCAGGGTGTCGGCCGTGGCGACGGCGCGCAGGACCGCCATCGCCTTGTGGAGGCACTCGGCGTCCTCGGCCGCCGGGTCGGAGTCGGCGACGATCCCCGCCCCGGCCTGCACGTAGGCGGTGCCGTCGCGGAGGTACGCCGTCCGGATTGCGATCGCGGTGTCCGCGTCACCGGCGAAGTCCAGGTAGCCGACGCAGCCGCCGTAGACCCCGCGCCGGGTCTTCTCCAGCTCCTCGATGATCTCCATGGCCCGCGGCTTGGGGGCGCCGGAGAGGGTGCCCGCCGGGAAGCAGGAGGCCAGGACGTCGTACGCCGTCCGGCCGGCCACCACCTCGCCCACGACGGTGCTCACGATGTGCATGACGTGGCTGTAGCGCTCCACCGACATGAAGTCGACGACCTCGACCGACCCGGGCGCGCACACCCGGCCCAGGTCGTTGCGGCCGAGGTCGACCAGCATCAGGTGCTCGGCCCGCTCCTTGGGGTCCGCGAGCAGCTCGGCGGCCAGCTCGGCGTCCTCCTCCGGGGTCTCGCCCCGCCAGCGGGTCCCGGCGATCGGGTGCATCATCGCCCGGCCGTCGGCGACCTTCACCAGGGCCTCCGGGCTGGACCCCACGACGTCGAACCCGTCGAACCGCAGCAGGTACATGTACGGGCTCG